>JAEETG010000082.1 GCA_016290255.1 Clostridia bacterium | reverse complement strand
TTTGTTGTCGCTTGTTGTTAAGTAAACATATTGGCCTTTAACGCCAACAACAGTTGCTGAACCTGAATAAACTGTTGTAAGTCCATTTCTGTCAACTGTCAAAATGCTGGAGCCATTGTTCACAAGAACCTTGTTTGTTTGGTCTGGCAACAAGTAGTAGTTATTATATTGATTTGCTGTGAGCTTTTGTTCATAAAGAAGAACATTGTTTTGAGCTCCAGTTGCAGCAAACAAACAAAGTGTGCTTGTTGAATCACTCTTTTGTTTCTTTTCATAATATAGCTTTGTGTGACCAGCAAGTTTTAGTGTTATTGTTGAATCATTGTCTGAGAAAATGTTGTCATAGTTTGTCATTGAAGATAAATTAAACTTACACAAAACGTTTCCACTCAAGTTTGTGTCTTTTGCAGAGTCAAGATCTCTTGTGTAGTAGATGTCTTTATTGAAGTCAGTCACTGTTTCTTGACTTGTTGTGTAGGTTGCAAAACTGGCTCCAGTCACACCTTTCACTTCTTTTTTCTCTTTTCCATTTTTGAGAATAACAAGTGTTGTGTCATCCAAAATGCTTAAGTAAACATTTCCATCAAACTCAAGCATGTTATAACTTATTTTGCTTCCTTCAGCTTTTGTTGTGTAAAGAAGTTCTGCTTTTCCGCTTCTGTCAATCTTTCTTTTGAAGAATGAAACATATTGTGTTTCTGTTTGAAGATCTTTGTTAACCCCGTTGTTTGGTGATGCATAATAGATGTAGTCTCCAAAAATATACAAGCCAACATAGTCAAACCCAACAACCTTGCTTGCCAAAATGTCAACATTTTTCAAAGCCCTTGAGCCATCAAAGATTTCATTTCCGTCTTCATCATATTTTTTGTCAACGCTTTCAGGGTTTCCTTTTTCATTCATCTTTATTCTATATAGTGCTGAATAAGTCACCTTTCCTTCTTGGTTTTGGTCTCCAACTTCAGAATAGTTTTTATATCCATTTGCAAAATACACATAATCGCCTTTGGTTACAGCCAAACTTCCATTTCCAATAACGATGTCATCTTTGCTTGGGCCGTCTTTGAAATCATTTGAGCCAGAGCACGCACCAAATGTGAAACAAACCAAAAGCATCAAGCATAGTCCAAAAATGACCATAAACCTTCTTAAACTTTGTGCCATAAATATTTAGTCTCCTTTTTAGGTTTTAACCTAGTTATATGTTTATAACATATAATACCATTAAATGAAAAAATAGTCAATTGTATTATTTTATTTTTAGGGGGAAGAAATGAAAAAAATCCACAAAACACACATAAATAGCACAAAAATTCAAAACGCGCAAACCAATTTTGATGTTGATTTTATGCAATTATTGCCAAAAATACTGAAAATAATTCCAAATTTGGATTTATCAAAACTAACAAACTTTTTTAGCCAAAATAGAAACACTAACACAAATCAAACAAAACAACAAAGGTCAAATTTCAGCAAACAGGCCGCCAGTGATTTTATGGAAAACCACACAAAAATTACTCAAAAATTAAAAAAATAGGCAAAATGCCTACATAATCACATTTTCGCCCGTTATTGCATCTTGATACATAACATAATAACCAGAACTAAGCTCATTTTGCGGGTCAAGAGGCAAAAATTGGCAAAACTGCTCCAGCCCCTGGGGCGGTTTTTGGTTTTGATTTTCTGCATATGTTCCATAAGCAATGTGTGTTATCACATCTCCATCAAAAATTTTACCCAAAATGTAGTGATCAGAGCCATTTTTGTCAAACATCACTTTCACCCACTCAGTTCCTTCAATCATATTTTCAAGATCAATAAAATGTTCATTTTGAGAAAACAAAACATCAAATTGTGGTTTTATCATCTCAAAGAAACTTTCTGTGTTCTCAATTTTTTCTTTTAGGTCGGTTTTTTCTTTCATTATGGAATCGTTTTTTTCATCACTGTTTTGAACAGAAATTGTTTGAGCGTTTTTGTTTAAATCTTTGAACACACTTTCTTCATCAATATCACAATTATCCGATTTTGCAACACCAACAAGTTTTTCACCATCAACCAAAAAAGCATAAATTTTTAAACTTAGTTCATGAAACACTGTTTCAAAATCAAAATTTTGGTGATTTTTTATTTCATCAAACACCAAAACATTTTCACCAATTTTGATTAACAGTTTGTCATATTCTAGTGGTGAAAAAACCTTGAGATTCCCACGAAGAGTGTTTTCGCTTTCCAAACTTAAAAGCCCCAAAATCTGTTTTTCGTTTCCAATTTGTTTGTTTATTACCAAAACTTTTCTAAGCATTTTTGTCTCCTTTTCATATTATATATTCAAAAACGCAAAAAAAGTTTCAACAAAAAAAGAGTTATTAAAACTCTTTTTAATTTTTTTTATCAATAATTATCGATTATTTAAAAAGTGATTTATATAAATCAATAAAATCTTTTGAAGTCAAATCTTCTGCCCTACAGTTTTTTGAAAAGCCACACTCATTTAAACTCCTTTCAACCTTTTCTCTTGAAAATTCATAACCTGCAACCAAGTTGTTAACAAGTGTTTTTCTTCTCATTGCAAAACTTTTTTTAACAAATGGGGCTAGTTTTGAGTATTCAATGTCAAACTTTTTCTTTGTTAAATCAATTCTAACAATGGCAGAGTCCACATTGGGCTGAGGGGTGAAAAGCGTTCTTGGCACTTTTCGCGTGAGACAGACCTCTCCCAAATAGTCCAAAAGGATTGTGAGAGCCCCATAGTCTTTTGTGTTTTTTTGCGCTGTTAACCTTTTCGCGAGTTCCAACTGAAGCATAACTGTTATGCTCTGAACTGAAAAATCGTTTTCCAACAAATAGAACAAAATTGGTGTTGAAATATAATATGGAAGATTTGCAACAACCTTAAAAGGTTTTCCTCCAAACTTTTCTTTCAACTCTTTTGGAGAAATTTTCAAAACATCACCCATAACAAGTTCAAAGTTTTTGTGTGACGAAAACTTTTTGTTTAACATGCTTTCCAAATCTTTGTCTATTTCAATTGCAACAACTTTACCATTGCTCGCAGACAAAATTTCTTTTGTAAGTGTTCCAGCACCTGGCCCAATTTCAAGAACACAATCATCTTTTTTTATTTCTGCATCTTTCACGATTGCAGAAAGAAGATTTGTGTCTGTGATAAAATTTTGACCAAACTTTTGCTTAAACTTAAAATTATTATTTTTTAATTCTTCCTTAACATCCATTAAATCACCAACTTTTCAAAACAGTTTTTGGAGTTTTGTTTTGTTATTTTTTCAAGTTCTTCAAAACTAACGTTTTTTAGTGTTGCACAAAGTTTGTAAACTTCTTCAACCATCATTGGCGTGCAAACCTCCCCTCGATGTGGAACTGGAGCCAAATATGGGCTGTCGGTTTCAAGCATAAACCTATCATTTGGCACAAACTTCAAAACCTCTCTTAGTTCATCTCTTCCCTTAAATGTTATAAGGCCAGTGAAAGAAATGTAGAGCCCCAAATCCAAAAGTTTTCTGGCGTTGTCTAAATTGCTGTCATAGCAATGAACAACTCCACCGCAAAAGCCACTTAGTTCGTCTTTTAACATTGGAATAAAATCATCAAAAGCATCACGAACATGAAAAATTGATGTTATTTTTTGTTCTTTTGCAATGTTTAGTTGTTTTAAAAACACTTCTTGCTGTTTTTTTCTATCAAATGGCTCAAAGTGGTAATCTAAGCCATATTCCCCCAAAGCCACAACTTTTTTGTTTTTTAGGTTTTTGTTCAAAAACTCTTCAAAAGCATTATCATAGTCATTTGTCTCACTTGGGTGAATTGCAAGTGCTGAAAAAACCTTTTCATATTTTTGTGATAATTCAAAACTGGATAGAGAACTTTTTTTATTGTAACTTGGGCAAATGATTGCTTCAAGTTTTTGTTCATCTAAGGCTTTGATTATGTCTTGAAAACTGCTTTCCAGTTTTTCATGATTTATGTGTGCGTGTGTGTCTATCATCTATTAACTCCTTAAAATAGATTATATATCATTTTGAAAAGTTTTGCAAATTTTAATTATAGTTTCATTTGTTTTGTCATAAACTTTTGTATGAAAGCAGTTTGGTTTGTGTTGATGATGAGTGGGCTAATTGCACTCACAATAATAGAGCCTGAAAAAACAATCAGTGTTTTGATAAGCGCAGGAAGTGATGCCGTTATGCTTTCCATAAAACTTTTGGGAATCTATGCTGTGTGGCTTGGCTTTTTGGGAATTCTGGACCAAACCAAACTTTCAGAAAAAATTGCAAACCTTATGGAACCACTGATTGACTTTTTGTTTGGAAAACAAATAGACCAAAAAACAAAAGGGCTCATATCCCTAAATCTTGCAAGCAACATTTTGGGGGTTGGAAACGCAAGCACACCAATTGGGATTAAGGCGATGCAAGGGCTAGACAAAATTAATAACAGTGAAGTTGCATCGAGTGCAATGATTATGCTTATGGTTATCAATGCCACATCAATTCAACTTTTGCCAACAACAATAATTGGGCTTAGAGCAACGCATCAAAGTTTAAACGCTGGTGACATCATTTTGCCATCAATCATAACAACTCTTGTCACAACCATTCTTGGTATTATTCTTGTGAAAACGCTATCGAAATGCAAAATGCAAAAATTGTTTACAAAAAAACATAAAAAACAATGTTTTTGGAGCAAAAAATGAACATTGGCGTTTTTGTTGTTCCCGTTCTTTTAATTATTCTTTTGTTGTATTCAAAAAAGAAAAAAATAAATTCTTATAAAGCATTTATTGATGGTGCAAAAAGTTCGCTTACTCTCAGCAAAGACATTTTCCCTTTTTTGGTTGCAATTTTTGTTGCTGTTAATGTTTTTCGTGAAAGTGGGCTTTTGGAATATTTAACAAAAATTTTGTCACCCATGTTTTTGTTTTTTCAAATACCACAAGAACTTTGTGAACTTGTTTTAATCCGCCCTTTTTCTGGAAGTGCAAGTTTGGCAATCTTGGAAAATTTATATGAAACATTTGGCGCTGATAGTTATGTTGCAAGATGCGCTTCAACAATTATGGGTTCAAGCGAAACAGTTTTCTATGTTGCAACAATTTATTTTTCTCAAACAAAAGCAAAACGCCTAATGTACGCAATTCCAGTTTCTCTTCTCTGCACTTTTGTTGGGGCAATCTTATCTTGCCTAGTGTGCAAAGTAATGTAAAACCAATTGACAATTAGCACCCCATATGATACAATAAAAAAAGTAAAAAGGGGATTTTTATGGAAGAAAATAAAATTAAAAGACTTGATCGTGAGAAAAGAAAAGAAATAGTCAAAAAATTCAAAAGAGATAATGATGAGCAACATTGTTTAGATATCATAGAAGACTATAACAATGACATAAAAGATTGTACTGATGAACTA
>JAEETG010000081.1 GCA_016290255.1 Clostridia bacterium | reverse complement strand
ATTAAAGCCATGTGAATTTGAAATGCCAAAAGGGAATTTTTTGGTTCTTGATGGCATTTCTGATCCAGGGAACATGGGAACAATCATAAGAACAGCAGTGGCTTGTGGTTTCTGTGAAATATACGCAAAAAACTGTGTGGACTTTAGAAACGATAAAGTTATTCGTTCAACAATGGGAACCATTTTTGACTGTAAGGTGATGAACCTAACTTTAGAAAATTTCCAAAAACTAACAAAACACACAATGTTTTGTGCCGACATGGATGGTGAAAATGTTTTAAACATCACAAATGTGTCAAAACAATTTGGAATTATTATGGGCAATGAAGCTCATGGCATTAGTGATGAAATTAGAAATTTTGGTTTAAAAACGCTTAGCATTCCAATGAAGAATAAAGTAGAGTCTTTAAATGTTGCAGTTGCAAGTGGCATTTTGATGTATATTTTGTCTTCCAAACAAAATTAAAAGAGAGGTTAATAAATTATGTCAGGACATAGTAAATGGGCAACAATCAAAAGAGATAAAGCAAAAACTGATGCTGCCCGCGGAAATGTATTCACAAAAATAGGGCGAGAAATTGCAATCGCCGTAAAAAATGGTGGTCCCGACCCCGCGAATAACCCACGCCTTGCAACTGTTATAGCAAAAGCACGTTCAAACAACATGCCAAACGATAATATTCAAAGGTCAATTAAAAAAGCTTCTGGTGAGCTTGGACAAATCAACTATGAAGAGCTTGTTTATGAAGGATATGGTCCTGGTGGCTCTGCTGTGATGTGTGATATTGTAACAGACAACAAAAATAGGTCATCAAGTGATATTCGCCACATTTTTGATAAAGCTGGTGGTTCTCTTGCTGGCCCTGGTGCAGTTGCATATTTGTTCACAAGAAAAGCTGTTATTTGCATTGAAGCAAAAGGGATGAGTGAGGATGATGTAACAATGCTTGCTCTTGATGCTGATGCTGATGATGTTGAAGATGATGGAGACGGATTCTTCACAATTTATGGTCAAGTTGCAAAACTTCAATCAATCAAAGAAAGCCTAGAAAAGGCTGGAGTGAAAGTTGAAAGTGCTGATGTTGAACAAGTGCCAAATGAAACAATCACTTTGGACGATTCAAAATATGAATCTTTTGAAAAAATGTTAGACAAACTTGAAGAAAACGATGACGTTCAAAATGTTTATCACAACGTTGAAATGAAATAATAAACAAGAATTTTGCAGAAATTTTGCAAAGTTCTTTTTATTTTTTTAAAAAGTTGTGTTTTACGCATAGTTCTTGACGCGCTATCTTATTTTTTGCTTAAACAAACCTCTATGTTTTTTTATTTTTATAGCTTATAAGAACTAAGAAAAAACACAACAAAGAAGCAAAAAAGGATATAAAATGGGGGAGCAAAACAAAAAAGGATCGACTGATCCTTTTTTATTTACTATGAAAAGTTATTCCAACAAATTTTTGTCCAACAATTGTCATGTTGTTTAATGAACTTGCGCCAAAACTTATTTCATTTTCACTAACACTTTCTAAGAATTTGCTTTTCAACATTTTTGCTTCTTCTTCAGCATTTGAATAAACGATTGAAAAAGTAAAGTCAGCAATGTTTTCTCCATTTGCCTTAACGATGGAGTATAGCTTGTTAACTCCAGCTTTAAAACCACGTGATTTGTCCAAAAGTTTAAAGTTGCCTTCTTTGTCGATTGAAATGATTGGTTTCATTCCAATAAGACCACCAGTTAGTGATGAACCACTTTTTTTCAAAATTGGGTTGGAAAGTAAAAATGGAACATCTTCAACAACAAAAGCTGTTACAAATTGACCTGACAGGGTGGTGGCAAATTTTACTGCTTCTTCAATGTTTTTCTTTAATTTATAATATGTCTGACACAAAATTGCAATATTGCTTGTGCCTCTTGACACTGTTTTTGTGTCAACAAGAGTAACAGTTCTTTCAGGAAAATCTTCTGATAGTTCAGTAAAAGCAGCAAGAAGATCTTGCCCACCATCACTAAAAAGCTTTAAAGATATTGAAAAAAACACAACATCATCACCATTTTTAAGGTATTCAGCGAAGAAATCATACCATTCTTGCTCCTTCATGTGAACAATGGAGTATTTTCCATTTTTTATGTCTTCAAAAATGGTTTTTGATGGTTTTTTGCCATTATATCCAGTAAATTCAATAATTTTTTTACCACATTTAAGTTTGCTTGGTGCAAGATTTAGGTTGTTGTTTTCCAAATCTTTTTCAAACATATCAGCAAACGCATCAACGAAAAATTTTATCATTTCACACCTCAAAAAAAGCATAACAAAAACAAGAATATAAAGTCAACTAAAAAAAATGTAAAATTTTATAATTTATATAAAAATTTGTATGCTTTTTGAGCTCTTTGAACTTTTTTTATATAGTTGGTTGTTTCTTTATATGGAGTTTTGCGTATAGTTATTCCATCCAAGCTATATTTTTCATCTTCCAACCATATTTTTGTTTTGTTTGGTCCGGCATTATAGGCACAAAGCAGGGCACTTAAACTAAAAAACTTGGTTTTCAAATATTTTAAATACATGCAGCCAATTTTTATGTTTATGCTTGGGGTAAAAAGGTTTTCCT
>JAEETG010000080.1 GCA_016290255.1 Clostridia bacterium | reverse complement strand
GTTGGAATGTAGATTCCGTCAGGAACCTCTGCTGACTTTAAATTAAGGCAGTTTGTGAATGAGTTGTCATACACAGACATAAGATGTGGAGCCACAACTTTTTCCAAAGATAAACAATCTTTGAAAGCTTTTATTCCAATTGATGTCACATTTGGCATGTTTGCAACCTTTAGGCTGTCACAACCTTCAAAAGCACTTTTTTGAATTGAAACAATGCTATTAAGATTTATGGATTTGAGCCTTGAACAGTTTTTGAACGCTTCTTCAGAAATGGTTGTGATTCCACTTGGCAAAACAACATTTTCAATGAATGAGCAGTCATCAAAAGCCATGGCACCCAAACCTACAACTGTGTGTTCCACACTATTAACAATTATTTTTTCAGGAATAATTATGTTGCCACTCAAATAGTTTTTGGCTAGCGTAATTCTTGCTGTTCCATTGTAACACACATAAGAGAAATCACTTGTTGTTAGAACATAATAATTTTCTTTGTAAGAAATTGAACTGTTAACCTTGTCGGTTTCACTTGAACCAATGATGTCTTCATCTGTTTTTTGTGAGTTCACTTTTGCAACATAGTTTTGTGCAACAGTGTTGTAGCCATACAAAACAAATGTTGAAACCATTTGATATATTCCATTAACTTTGTTTAGGTATGCAAATGCTCTATCTCCAATTTGGGTTACCTCTTTATTAACAGTTGCAGACAAAAGTTTTGGGCAATTGTAAAACGCTTCCGTTCCAATTTCTGTTGCGTTTTCTATGTTTAGTGATTGAAGTTTTTCACAGCCAGAAAATGCTCCGTCACCAATTGTTTTGGCGTTACTTAAACTAACATAACTTAGGTTTTTGCAACCTTTGAACGCATTTTTGCCAACTTCTGTGATGAAAGAACTGTTAACCATCTTAATTTTGTCACAACCAGAAAATGCGTTGTCGGCTATTTTTGTTACAGGGCAATCATCTATATATGATGGAACAACAACAGTGTTTGATGATGATGAATAACCCAAAATTGTTATTTCTGTTCCCTTTTGTTCAAACAAAAGTGGACTTGACGAATCTTGTTTTATGATTGTGAACTTGTTGTTTTGTGCGTATTTATATATTGGTGTGTGTGAATAAATTTTTAGCTTACATGATTTTTTAACACCACTTAAAATATCTTTTCCAATTTCACTCAAACTTTCTGATGCACTAAATTCACTCAAACCACAGTTTTCAAATGCGTTGTTTTGAATTGAAATAACTCTTGGAAGAGAAATTGTGTTCAAAAGATAACAGCCAGAAAACGCGTGATTGTGAACAATTTGAACATTTTCAAACAAAAGATTGTTTAAGTTTGTGCACCCATAAAAGGCATATTCTCCGATTTCTTTTAGTGATGACATTTGAACATTTTGCAAGTTTTTCACATTGTAAAATGCATATTTTCCAACAAAAGTTGCCTCATTTGCATAGATATCTGTTAGGCTTGTTTCATGGAAACAATATGATGATATTATTTGTGCTTTTGGTATGGAAACAGTTTTTAGTGACAAGTTGTTATAGAAGGCATAGTTCCCCAAATTCTTAACTTCAGGAAGAGAAAGTTCTCTGATTGAACAACAATAGAAAGCGTCACTACAAATTGTTTCAACGTTTGGCATAATCACTTCTTGCAAACTGGTGCAGTAAACAAATGCTTCTTCTGAAATTGTTTTAACTGATGGGAAGTTCACAGAAATTAGTTTTGGTGAAAGCCCATCTTGCATATGAAAGGCTTGATAATCTATTGTTTCAAGTTTTGAAAGAGTGATTGTTTTAAGGCTCTCACAGTTATAAAAACTTTGTGTTCCAATTTTTTTCAATTCACCAAAATACACATCATCTAAAACGCTTAACTTTCTGCAATTATAAAAAGTTCTATATTCAATGTTTTCAACTTTTGGGGCATAAACACTTTCAAGTTTTGTGCAGTCAGCAAATGCCATCTGTCCAATTGTTTTAACCTCATTTGAAAATGTGACAGCCTCAATATCTGTTCCAGCAAAAGCATTTTCTCCAACTTTTGTGATTGTTGTTCCATTAATACTTGTTGGCACAATGAGTTGCTTGAGGTTCCCTTTATAGCCCAATAAGGTTCCATTGCTTACAATATAGTTGCTGTCTATATCTGTGTTTGAAAAATAATAACTTTTTTGGCTAACTTTGCTAAATATTTCGTGTTCTGTTCCAATGTTAAGGTAGGCAATTGCTTTCACTGTTGTTGAAACAGAAATTGAAATTGGAGAAGTGTATTTTATTCCATTATCTTTTGTTGGGTCTGTTCCATCAATTGTGTAATAGATGCTGGCAGATGGGTCTGTGTGTGAAAGTGTTAGCATAAATGGTTCATAGCAGGCACCATTTTCTTTGCTAAATGACACAACATCAACATTTTGACGATATGCATATTGCATGTCAACCATACCATAACCGAAATAGTCATCTTTCCCCTCATCACCAAGGTCTATAACATTGGTTTTCAAAATGTTTTCCACATCACTTGCTGAATAGTTTTTGTTTGGGTCTGAATATAATAGGGCAACGCACCCAGAAATATGAGGAGCCGCCATTGATGTTCCACTTTCATAAACCACTCCGCCCCCAACTTTTGCACTAAGAATTTCACTTCCAGGAGCAGAAACATCAACAAAACCACCATAGTTTGACCAATATGGGTGAGAATATGTGAATCCAGATTGTGCAACAGCACCAACTGTTATTGCTTCCAAAACATTTGCTGGGCATGAATACGTTGCATCCATAGCTTCATTTCCAGAGGCCACAATAGACAAAATATTATAATCATTTAGGGCAGCAACAATTTGGTTCCTTACTTGTGTGTGCTCAGTGTTGCCAACATATGATTCCATGCCCAAACTCATGTTCATTGCAACAATGTTTAAATCTGAATATGTTGACGATCTTTTTAGATTTCTTATGTAGGAAACACCACTAATTATCCCCGACCTATATCCATAACCATTGTCATCCAAAATTTTTACAGGTATTATTTTCACATTGCTAAATGTTAAATCCACAATAATTCCGCTAACATGAGTTCCGTGCCCAGCACCATCTTCAAAAGAATTGCTGTAATCTATGAAATTTTCCCCCAAATTTGATGCAATTCTGTTTGTAAACCATGGGTGATCGGTGTCTATTCCAGAGTCTAGAACAGCAACATACACAGTTGGCAAGTTCTGCTCCCCTTTATTAAGCAAATAACTGGAATAGTCCTCAACATTCATTGCTCTCGCACCCCAAGAAGTGTAAGAAAAGCTATCCATTAAACCCTTTGTGGAAACATCTTCACTTTCTGCTTTAATAACGCTGTCTATTTCAACCCCAACAACATTTTTTTGCTTCAACAAATTGTTGTAGGCATCTAATGTTTTTTGTTCCGTTTCATATTCAAAAATGCTAAATTCACTGTTTTCAGCAACCCTTGTTGCACCACAATTGTTAACTTTTCCACTCCTTGTCACAATAAGCCTTTTTGTTTCAAAGGTTTTCACAACATCAATTTTGTCTTCACCATACTTAAGTTCATAACTCAAACTCTTTGCAACCCCATCCAAAGGCAAATAGCTTTCTCCATCAACAACAGAAACACCTTCCACAGCATAAGCATCTCCATTTGAGTTTTTGAGAACATATGTGGTTTTTTGCTCACCGATGCTTAAGGAACTAGCATTAACAACTTGATTTTTTGTTAACTCAAAATCCTCTCCAACAGCCTCACAAAAAGCCTCTTTTTCAATCATTTTTTTGCCATCAACTTCTATGACTTCATCATAGGCTATTGACCTTTCTTTATAATTATCCAAAAAGTCACCATCACCAATCATGCTTTTATACGCCTGTGCGTATTCATCAAAATCGGCATATGCTGTTTCTTTTTCGCCAAAAGAAAAAGATGCCAAACATAGCACAAGCATTAGTGGAATAACAAAAAACAACCCCAGTTTCTTACTCATTTTTTACCTCTATTTTTATTTTGTGACAATCTTTTTGTGATTATGTGTTATAAAATAAATCACTTTCACTCAATTCATATTTTAACATTTTTTTTCAAAAAAAACAATAAAATAACAAAACATAAAAGAAAAAAGCCATGCTTTTTCATGGCTTTTTTATAATTTTTCTCCACAGTGTGTGCAATGCTTTTTGCCTGCATCTGTTTCTTTTTCAC
>JAEETG010000079.1 GCA_016290255.1 Clostridia bacterium | reverse complement strand
TAGTGAAAAACCTCCAAACTTTGTTTTCATTTCATCAATAAATTTTTGTTCCAACTCTTCATTAACTTTTTTGCCATCAACTTCTTTTTCCATAATTTTGTTGTAAAAAACATCATCTAACATCAAAATTGGTTCATCTATTTGAGGATTATCAACCATTTTTGCCATAAATTTTTCAATGCCTTGAATTTCTTTTAAATGAGAACATGTGGCAAAATTAAACTCTTGGCCTTTTTGAGGTTCAATATTTTCAATGCCAGCAACTTTTTCAACACCACATCCAGTGAGTGCAAGCCTTGTTAAGTTAGGAAACTTTGTTAAATCAATTTCCTTCAGGTTTCTTTGTCTATAAACATATAATCCTTTCAAAGCATCTAAACCATATATAGGTGAAAAATCATCTATTTTAACATATGGACTTATTGCTAATGACTCTATGCTTTTTAGCTTTTCAATTCCATCTAAAGATATTTCTCCTGTTTTGTTATTTGCATGGTTTATTATCGTTACCGTTCGCAAACCTGGAAACTTAGACCAAAAGGCAAAATCATATTTTTCTTTACTATCCTTGTCTGGCACAGTTAAAACCAGTTCCACATTTTCAAGGCCATCAATTTTTTCAACATCACACCCATGAAGTGAAATTTTTTTCAAATTTGGAAACTTGGTTAAATCAAGTTCTTTTAAGTTTTGTTGACCATAAATGTATAATTTTTCCAAATTATCTAAACCATATAGGGGCGAAAAATCGTCTATTTTAACATCTGGACTTATTGTTAACGATTTTATGTTTTTTAGCTTTTCAATTCCATCTAAAGATATTTCTCCTGTTTTGGCATTTTCATTCCTTGTTATTCTTATGCTGTGTAAACTCGGAAAATGCGCAAACAATGCATAATCATATTTTTGTTCACTATCCTTGTCGGGCACAGTTAAAATCATTTTTTCAATATTCTCTATATTATTTGGCATGAAAAGCACCCCCATTTATACAATTATTATATCATAACGCAGTTTAGTGAGTCAATAATCAAAACAAAAAACGCCTGATTTGAGGCGTTTTATGTTTTTATTACTCTTTTATTTCATCTTGTGTTGATTCTTCGTTTTCTTGCTTTGGTTCTTCAATGTTCATTTCTTCTTGCAAAAATCCAAAGTTGTTTTCTTCTTGAAATTCAACTTTTTCTTCAAAAACTGGTTCTTCAACTTTTTCTATCTCTTCAACTTCTGGCATAACAATTTGTTCTTGCTCAGTTGTTTCTTTTGTTTCTGTTTCTTGCAATTCGTTTTGAACTTCTTTTGCTTCTTGAGTTTCCAAAGCTTCTTCTTTTACTGATTCACTTTCTTCTGCTTTGTTTTCTTCAACTTGAATTTCTTTAGCTATTTCTTCATCTTTTGCTTCAGTTTCCACTTCTTGAGTTTCACTCAAATCTTGTTCTTGAACATTTTCTTCAACTTGATTTGTTTGTTCATCTTTGTCTTCAGACAAAAATTCATCTAAAGATTTTTCATCTTCATCTTTAATTTCCTCACAAATTGCCTCATCTTGGCAGCAACATTCACAACAACACTCACATTCACATTTTGTGTTTTCATTTAAGAAATCTTTTATGTTTGTTTTTATGAGCTCAACGCTTGGTTGATCATATGTGTTAATGTTTAAAAGTGCTCCCATAAATGAAGTTTCAATCATGAAGAACATCAAAAGTTGACCCATTGTGTTTTCATTAACTTCTTCAATTTCAATTGTTCTGTTAAATCTATCACGCTCCAAAAGAGCTTTTGCTGTTGCTTTTTGAGAAGTGTTAACAATATCTGTTAATGTGTTTCCATAAATATAATCATCCAAAAGCCCTGTTCCAACATCTTTTATTTCAATGTCACTGTCATGTCTGTTAACTTTTATGAAAGTTACAACTTTATCATAAGGTCCTTCAAGGCAAAGTTGCATCTGGCTGTGTTGGTCAACAGTTCCAAGAGCTTTGACTGGGGTTAATCCAACATATTTTGTTTTTAAACATTTTTTAATTGATTTTCCAAGGCTTTCAGCACAAAGTTGGCAATACCATTCTGCAACAATTTTTAAATTGTCGGAATATGGCATTAAATATGACACATTACATCCTCTGTCCATTGCAATTTTTTGAAGAGCAGCACCATATAGAGCTGGGTTTTCAAAAAACTTTAAGCTGTGGCATCTTTCAAGCATTTTATTTGCTCCGTCTAGCAATGCTTCAATATCAGCACCAACAACAGCAGCTGGAAGAAGTCCAACAACCGAGAAAACTGAAAATCTTCCACTAACATTTCCGTCAAAATAAAATGTTTTAACGTTGTTTTCTTGTGCCCATTTGTTAAGCTTTCCTTCTTTGTTTGCTGTGATTGCACAAATATTTTTAGAAAAATCTTGTCCAAGTGTTTCTTGAAGTTTTGCAACAACAAAATTTAGTTGCAAAAGTGTTTCAAGTGTTCCACCACTTTTTGTTACAACACAAAACATTGTTTTTGTTGCATCAATTGTGTTTAACAAACAAGCAAATTTTTCTGGACTAATGCTGTCACGAACAAACCATCTTGGTCTTTTTCCACGGCAGTCATCACATTTTTTGTAGTCCATTTTGGTTAGCGCTGAAAAAAGCGCTCTTGCACCAAGGGCTGAACCACCAATCCCCAAAACAACAAAGTTTTCAAAGTTTTCTGCAATATATTTAGCATATTCTTTTATTTCTTCAACTTCTTGTGGAGCACGAACAAGATTAAAGTAACTTTCTGTTTCTTTGCTCTCATTATCCATAACATTATAATAAGCAATGTCGACATCTTGGCTTATTTTCATAATGTCTTTATAACTAATTCCATATTTTTCGTTTTCAAAATTCTCTGCTCTCATTCCACTAAAATCAAATTTTATCTCGTTTTTTATTTCGTTATTTTCCATGTTAACACCCTTCTTTCCTGTTTTGTTTGACTATTGTAACACACAATTTTAAAATTTTCAAGAGGTAACAAAAAAATTTTTTTTGTAATATATATTTTACATGAAAAACATAATAAAAACGATTAATAAACAAAACCTGCTTCATAACATAAAATTTTTAACGCAAAACGGAAACAAAATTTGTGCTGTTGTTAAAGCAAATGCTTAT
>JAEETG010000078.1 GCA_016290255.1 Clostridia bacterium | reverse complement strand
TCTTTAGTTTTTGTGTCAACAAGTTTTTTCTCAATAAACTGACCAACCAAAAGTTTGATTTGTTTCTTCTCTTCTGGGCTTAGGTTGTGAATATCAAATTTTTGTTCAGGCCCGAATTTTGCATCAAGATCTTCTTTTGTTGGAGCTGTGTGATGCTTTGTGAGAATTCCTTCAAAGGTTTTTGTTTTCTTTGAAAATAGTGCACTTAAAAATGTTTTTGCCTTACGCCATTTGCCGTTTGTGTTTGACTCATAAATTCCCTCATAAACAACGCCATTTGCAAAAGCATTGTTTAGTGAGTTTGCCAAAACTGAACCCATCACAGCAACTGCCCAAGTGTTGTTTTTGTCTATTTTTGCAAGTTCTTTCATTGCTTCCATTTTGAAAAGCTGTGTCAAAACTTGGCTATCGCCACTTCTTTGCACAAAACCGCAAGCAAGTTGAGCCGCAGCCAAATATGCTGTTGCGTTTTTGAGTGCCCCTTGAACTTTTTCATATTCTTCAACATTTGGCATTCCAATCATTTCTGGTTTTCCGAAAGACGCTTCATAGTCTTCAAAAGACCTCAAGCAAACCAAATGGCCCATTTCTTTCAAAACTGTGTACATTTGTTCTTCTCTTGAACCACGTGAAGAATATTCAACTTCCAAAGACCTTTGAATTGCGTTCTTTCTGTAGTTAAGCCTATATTTTAATCTATCAAGAATTGATCTTCCCGCGTTTCTTAGAATTGACCTTTGACGGGTGTCAACATCTCCAATGTTCATTCCAACATTTGGAACAAGCTTAACTTTTAGGTTCTTTCCAAGGTTTGTCATGAATGAATCAAACTCATCTTGATTTTGGGCTGTGCTGAGTTTTATGTTGTCTCCCAAAGAATATGTTTTTGAGCCATCAACAATTCTTGGAGAAATTGTTTCTTCCCCTTTTAGGAAGATTGGGTCATAAAACTTTTTGCCATATGCCTCAATTGCTGGGCCAACATCTTGCAAAAGTTTTGTTTTGTCTATTTCGCTTTCTGGAACAAGGGTTAGAACTTGCCTTGGGTCGCTTGAAAGCCTTTCTGCAGACATAAGCCTTAAGTAGTCGCCAACTTTTGTTCTTGGCTGAACCTTTTTGAGTTCATCATTGTCATCATCATCTTCAAAAACATCAAC
The DNA here is from genome assembly GCA_016290255.1 of Clostridia bacterium. Lineage (GTDB taxonomy): Bacteria > Bacillota > Clostridia > Christensenellales > UBA1242 > UBA7584. Next base: position 4,583 of record JAEETG010000078.1, on the reverse strand, counting down.
TCCACTCTTTGTGATGGCAGTTTTTCTAATGGCTAGATGCGCTTTGTTTAATAGGTCTGTTTCCCAGCTTAAACCAGCGCTCATTTGCCTTCTTTTTGCCTTTGATGAGTCAATGTAGTTTTGGATTGCAAGATCTCCCACAAATTCTTTTCCAAGAGCTCTAAATGTGTCGCTTCCCGCATTTAGTTTCCAAAAGGCATTTTTATATTCTGGGGTTAACAAATCTTGAACAGCAATGATTGTTTCTCCCAAGTTTTCAACACCTTTCTTGTCTTCTGGCAAAGCATCAAAATCCTCGCCACTAAAATTGTCTAGTGACCTAACTGTTATGTTTGGATATTTTTCCCTATATTCTTTTGATTTCATCCTTATTGGTTCGCCGTTCCAAAGAATGCGTTTTGCATTCTTGAACCAAAATTTTCCATTAAGATATCTCTCAAATTTTTTCATATCCATAAAAAAATATTCCTTTTATTTTCTTTCAAGGAATATTTTATCATATTATTATTAAAAAATCAATAACAAATCCCAAATTATCTAGAAGAAAGTCCTGCAAGTTTCTTGATTGTGTCGTTGGCTTCAATGTTAAACATTGTTCTTGAATATGCACTTGAAATGAAGAAACATTGACCACGACCAGCAGTTACAATTGCATCCTGCTCGTCTTTGTTGATTTCACCGGCGTTTCGATATAGTTCAACAAGGTCTGAAATGTCGTTTGGTGCAAGTGAGAAAATCATTGAATACTGACTGGCGTTGATAACCGCACTCGCTTGTCTTTGAGTTTCTGCAGATCCTCCAATAAAGTCTTTGATGTTTTGCGTGATGATGATTTGCATTCCTTCATACTTACGAATACGTTTTGCCATTTGCGTCATGAAGTCTAGGGCTATTGGGAATTTTGGGTTAATGAAGAGGTGGGCCTCGTCCACAACGAACACAACTTTTCGAAGTGTTTCATATTTTAGGTTAAAGTCACGGTTTTTGAGGATTTCGTTGTCGAGATATTTGAACACCATCATCATTTGTGCGTTTGCAATTGTCTGGTTACGGTTAACAAGAAGTGACCTAAAGCTGAAACAGATGAAGTTTTCTTTTGTTTTCATGGTTGTTGGACCATTCCAAAGGTTACTGTTTCTTCCACCGCTTGCAAATTTTTGGACATAGTTCAAAATGATTTGCAAGTTTCTTCTGTGATAATCGTCTTTTTCTTTGTCTAGCTTTTGCTCAACAAGGTTATATAAGTCATCAAAAATTGGATAATCGGTTGCTTCCAGCTCACTTAAATTTGTTTGTGGGGTGATGCCTTTTTTCTTGTAAACTTCGGCAACAATGGTGTTCAAAACTTCAAACGCGTCTGGGCTCATACCCTCAAAAATTGTTTTGAAGAACTCTTCCAAGAACTGCAAGTGTTGCATGAATGAGTCTCCGCCACCACCCTCATCGGCATCAAGAGATGTCATAACATGGAATGGGTTCAAAATTCCGTGTTGGCTGGAACCAACATCAATAACTTTTCCTGCCAAATTGCTCGCCAAAATTGAATATTCGTCTTCAGGGTCGATGATGAACACTCTGGCGTTGTCGGCAGCAAGGTTTGAAAGCAAAACTTTTGTTGCATAAGATTTTCCAGAACCAGATTTTCCAATGATAATCATGTTTGAGTTAACACGTTCGTTGTTACGTTGGAAGAAATCCACAAAAACGGGATAGTTGTTCCAACCAATATAGAATCCACCTGGGTCTTGCATAACGTTTGAAATGAATGGGAATGATGCAGCAATTGACGTGGTGTGAATTCCACGCTCGTGTTGGTAACACTTGTCGATTCTTGAAATGTTTTGGCTGACAAATGCTTCAACTTGGCGACCAAACATTTCACTATACCTAAATCCATATTGTTTCAAGGTTCCCCTAACTTCTTTCTTAACGCCCTCTTCTGCCATGATGTGAATGTTTACGTTGTAGAGATATTCGTTTCCAATTTTGAGGTCGGAAATAAGGTCTCTTAGGGAGTTAAGTTGGGTTTCAACCTCAACTTGTTTTGATGACTTAAAGATTCCACGCAGTCTTCCTTCAAGTTCAGCAATAGCACGGTCTAGTTGCCTTTCTGCCTTGTCTGGTTTGATTGGCCTTATGTTCATCACAACTTTTGTTGATGGGATTGAGAAGAATGTGTAACCCCATGCGTTTGCAACATTTAGAGGATAGTCTGTTATGGTGAAATTTCTGTAGTCAAAGCCATCAATATTTGTTCTTCCTGCCCTAAATGTGACATCTTCTGGCATTGTCCATTTCACATATTCTTTCATTGGAATAATTGAAAGTTCTTCTTGGTTAAACTCTTTTCCGTAGTTTGATTTAAGGAAAATTGCAAGTTCGGTGTCACGAAGGCGCCTTGCCATGATTGGAACAATTCCACGAGCAAGAGTGTTGATGATTCCTTCTGTTGTGATAGACAAACTTTCACGGTCTATGTCATAAACAACAATATAAAAGTGGTCCTTAAAAATCCTGTCTTCGCCTTGAAATTCTCTTAGTTTTTGCAGTCTGCTTTCAAAGATGAGTGATCTTGCTTCAGCCTCTTCTTTGCTCATTTCCTTGTCTGTCACTCTTTCCAAAACTTCGTCATATTTTCGGTCTTCTGCAAAGATATATTCATCCATTGGCATTGGCATTGTTGTTTTCACAATTGATGCAATTTGTTCTTGGTTCACAAGCCTTAGGGCATTTGCGAAAGAACGGATTGCCGCATCTTGCTTTTCATCGTTTAGGAGCCAGAAAACAATTGGTCTAACCTCAACAACGGCAGCATAATAGTTTTCATAGTCGATGAAACCATCACGAATGTTCACATATGGAACAAGTTCTTTGATGTCAACCGTTTTTCTTTTGTTGTGTTTTGAATATTTTTTTCGGTAAGCAAAAAACTTTATGAGAAGCAAAATTGTTGTGTAGAGCGGTTGACCATCGGCAACACGCATAAAGAGCATAATCACAAGAGCAACCCAAACTGCACCGATATACACTTTGTTCATTATTCCGCCAATTCCATCACTAAAGATAATCAGCATTAAAACGGCGATTCCAATGATGGCCAAAATCAAATCACCAATTGTGATTCCCCTAAAAAATTCCATCTTAACTTTTGTTCTTCTTGGAATATATTGCATAAAACTTTTCCCCTATTTTTTCTTAGTTTAAGTAAATTATAATATAATAAACAAAAAAATCAAAACAATTTGGGGCTGTTTTAGTAAAAAACAAACAAAAAAAGAGCAAAAATTGCTCTTTTTCTGCTTTTTAAACACCACGTTTCACAACTTTGTGTTTAGTTTAAAGTCACATAATTTATCCTATGTTTCCACGGAAGACTGCTTGAATTCCTCTTGCAATAGATTCAGGAGATGATCCCTTTGTTTGTCCCATGCCAACGGCTGCAATTGTTGCCGCAACACGGTTCATTGCTTGTTCCAAAGGTCCTCCACTTTGAATGCTAACGTTTGGAGTTCCAGCAATACTTACGGTTGAAGTGCCCTCAATTTTAACGGTTGAAGTGCCCTCAAGTGTTGCATCAATCTTTCCGCTTGAAATCTTGGCATCATCAACATTATCAAGTTTTCCTCCTTCAACGGTAACACGGAATTTTCCACCGCCGCCACCGGAGCCAGAACCTCCTGAGCCAGAGCCACCAGAACCTGCTCCACCGCCAGTTCCACCAGAACCATCATCATATGAACCAGTTACAGCATCTGTTGTTTCATTTGAATTATCTCTAAGAGTTTTGGTGTAATTCTTGATTGTTGTTGAGTTTTTGGCTGTTTTTCCAGTGTTTTCGTTCACTTCTTCAGTGTTAATAAGGATGCTATCTGCAGTTAAGTTAAGTTTGCCAAGATGTCCAGCACTCTCAACAGCTGCCGCGTTTGCCTTACGTGCCCCACTTGACTCATGAGAATATGAACCATCAACTATTCCTAATTCCTTCTTGCGAGCTTTCTCAAAATCAGCTTTATCCTCTGGAGACATCTTATCATAATCCAATCCAGCCTGTGCTGCAACCTCTCTTAGTACAACGGCATTATTTTCTTTATTTTCGAGCTGTATTTGTTCACGGGCTTTCTTAACTTCTTTTCCGTCACTAATAACTCTGTTTGCATCATCAACATGCTGCAATTGTCCTTTTCCCAATTTCTTTAGAGTTGTTCCAAGAGAATCGGTGTTTTTGTTGCCATCTGCATCAATGCTTGTTCCAAACATACGAAGTTGTCCCAAAAGGCTTTGCCCGTTTTTGGTTCTTTCCGCAATTGCATCTCTTGTGAAGAATGAGAGAGCTGGGCCAGCAGATTTTGCAAGAGAACCAAATGCTCCACCAATTCCAGTTTTTCCTGCATCGCCTTTGATTGCCATGTTAAGTTGTTCGCCAAATCCCAATTTGCCATCCGCTTTTCTTTTATCTGCCTTTTCTCTTAACGCTTTAGCCTCAGATTGTAGTGCTGCTTTTTTGGCTGGATCACTCTCTTTTTCGGCCTCTTTTTCGGCTTTTTTTGCTTTTCTTTCAAGCCTACTTGTGCCACCCAGAGTGT
>JAEETG010000003.1 GCA_016290255.1 Clostridia bacterium | reverse complement strand
CCATTATAATCCCCGCCGATATAATTGCTCACACACAGATTTCCACTGCTTGCATGAGTTTGCGTGCCTAAATGTGCGTGATCGTGTTTTTCAATGCCGATTTCGGCACCCATGTTGGTTGCCTCTTTTTTATCGCTTTGATTAAGATAGTGAGTGCTAAAAAACAAACCTAAAAGTAGCCCCAACACCAAAATTGTGAAGAAGGCAACAAATAACCCTATTGTAAGCATTGCTTTTGCGGTTTTTCTCATACAACTCCTATTTTTTGATTAAAACTAGCAATAAAAATCTTTCGTGTTATTGTATCATATTATGTAATAATATGGCAAGCAAATTTTGATATATTATTTGGCTTAGATTTTTCTTCGTTCACAACAAGAAAAACGCCTTAAAAAAGAAAAAACAGCAGATTATTTTCTGCTGCTTTTGTGAGATTGATTAGTTTTCATTTGTGCTTCGTGTTGGTTGTGATGATGGAAACAGTGGCAATTCAAAAAATCCTTGGCAAACATCTTGCGTTGCCTCTTGGCAAGGCGGAATGTTGCAGTAACCATAACTTGGCACCAAGATTTCAACATCTGCCACTATTTTTATGATGAGCATCACACACGCATCAAGAACAATTTCTGTGCCTGAAACAAAACTTGCTTGTGGCACAACAACACTTGCAACTGGCTCCACGCGAACTGGAACCATTGAAGGTTTTGGCACAAACAAAATCACACTTTCGTCCATTGTTATGTAACCCGTTGCTGTTCCTTGAACTCCATTTGCATCCTTAAAAACAACATCAATTGGAATGTTTGCCGTCACACTGACTGTTGCAAAATTTTCTCTATCTTGAAACCTTGTGATTTGAACATTTGTTAGAGTTGTTTTTTCTGTTGTGGATGCAGCCCCTGAAACAAAAGTTAGTGGCTCGGTTGGGTTCTCGGGGTTAAAGTTTGAAAGCGTTATGTTCATGTTTTCAATGTGTTCTCTTTTGAGGCAAGCATCAAAAACTTTTTTTGTTTGCAAACAAACTTTTTCACACAAACAGTGAAGTGGGTTTCCATAAATTGGACCAGGCATATTTTCTGTTCTCGTTCCTGAGAAAAAAGACATCGAAAAGTACCTCCATAAATTTTGCCCTTACACAATATCATATGAAAAAAATGTTTTTTGTGTTAATCTGTTTGAAATATTTTTCAAGAAAAAAATAAAAAAGTTGAACAAATAATTCAACTTTTTTGCGTTTTTTCATCAAAAAACACACTTTTTTGCAAATTTTTTGCATAAATTTTTGCATTATGCTTTTCCAGCACTTCCAAAAACTTTTTTAACTTTATATTTTATGAGTTCCCTAACTTTGTCTTTTGCGTATTGCAAATATTTTCTTGGAGTGAATTCTTCTGGATGCAAACTCAAATATTCTCTGATTGCTGCAGTGAAGCAAACACGAAGGTCGGTGTCGTTGTTAACTTTGCACACTGCCATTTTTGATGCCTTTTTGATTAGGCTTTCGCTCACACCTTTTGCTCCTTCTATTTTTCCACCAAACTTGTTTATGCATTCAATGCAATCTTGTGGAACATTTGATGCTCCATGCAAAACAATTGGAAGATTTGGCATAAGTTCACTAACTTTTTTTAGTATGTTGAACTTGAGTGTTGACTCTCCCTTAAACTTGAATGCTCCGTGGCTTGTTCCAATTGCAATGGCAAGGCTATCAACCCCTGTTCTTTTCACAAAGTCCAAGGCTTGCATTGGGTCGGTGTATTTGTGGCTGTCTGCTTTCACATCATCCTCAACTCCAGCCAAAACGCCAAGTTCACCCTCAACTGAAACATTATATTTGTGGGCATAGTCCACAACTTTTTTTGTTAACTTCACATTTTCTTCATATGGAAGGTAACTTCCGTCAATCATAACAGAATTAAAACCAAGTTTTATGCACTTTTTCACAATTTCAAAATTTTTCCCGTGGTCTAGGTGAAGAGCAATTGGAATTGTTGTGTTTTTCAAAACTGCTTGCATAACGTCATAGATATATCCAGGCTCAGCATACTTTAACCCACTTTCGCTCAAAGCAACAATCACTGGCGACCTTTCTTCCTCACACGCCTCAACAATTGCTTTCAGCATCTCCAAACTTGAAAAGTTGAATGCTCCAATTGAATAGCCGCCCTTTAAGGCCTTTTTTAACATTTGTTTTTCACTTGCTAATTTGTTCATTTTCTCACCTCTTGTTTTATTATAAAGAATTCAAAAAATAAAAGCAAATAAAATAACTTATTTTACATAAGTTTATTTATTTTTGTTGTGTTTTAGATTTAAAATATTGTATAATGTTAATAAACAAAAGGGGGAAGAAATGTTAACACTAATCATTAAAGCTGATGGTGACGGGAAAGACATTTTTGAAAAACACGAAAAAGTTCTTGCTTGTGCACTAACTTATGAAAGAGAAGTTAATGTGATGTTCCTATCTCATCCACAATATCCAGGGCTTCACGACCTCAAGCAACTAACAGTTCAAGCAGATAATCACCAATTGTTTGTTTGCAGCCACAAAACAAGTGATGAGGAAATGATTGCAATGGCTTTGTCACTTTCTGGAAATGATGACGTTTTGCTTTTAACTCAAACAACAACGGTGGAAGTTGTGAACGAAATATTAACAAGACGAGCTCAAGGCTATAAAATTGTTAAAACAAGAAAAAAGACAAATCCATTTCATCAGATGTTTAGAATTTTGGGAAACTGGTCTTATAACATTGGAGTTAAAATTCTTGGAAAAAACAGTGACAACTTTGCTGAAGCAGAAGTGATGTATTTGGACTCAAAAATTGTGGCAACACTTGTGTCAAACATTGCCTACACTCGTGAACTTAGAATTTGCAACACATTTCCAGACACAAAACATATGACTATTGAAACAAAACATGTTTTTGACGATGAACCAAAAGTTGCAAAACAAGAAAAAACAATGTTTAATTATGGAATGTGGTCATTTGTGTTTCTTCTCATCTTTGTTGCACTCACCTCAATCTATCCATTTTTCTTTAACTTTGTTTACAGTTGGTGGATGATTGTTTTGATTGTGGCATGGGTTGGCCTTGGAATTTTGGCAACTTTTGTTTACGCAAAAAAAGTTTTGTTCAAGCGGGTTGATTTGCCAAATCGGGTGAATTCGTTCGGTGAGCCACTCTTTGGCTTTGATTATCACTATGAAACTGGTGATGAAATAAAAGAAAGAAAGCCCCTGCCGAAATTAGACAAACCAATAATCAAAAACAAAATAAGAAAAAATTAAGGAGATAAATATTATGGAAAAAGCAAAAAAAATAACAAAAATTGGAATTAACGGATTTGGTCGTATTGGAAGGCTTATTGCAAGAATTGCAAGTGCTGACCCACAAGTGAAAGTTGTTGCAATCAACGACCCTTTTATGGATGCAGAATATGCAGCATATCAATTTAAGTATGACACAATGCACAAAACATTTGATGGAAAAGTTTCTGGAAAAGGAAAAACTCTCACAATAAACGGAAACAAAATCAACTTCTCAAGCGAAAAAGAACCAGACAAAATTGGTTGGGATAAGTTTGATGTTGATGTTGTTTTGGAAGCAAGTGGAAAATTTACCAGCATGGAACTTGCAAGCCTTCACCTCAAAGGCGGAGCAAAGAAAGTTATGGTCACTGCTCCAGGAAAAGAAATGCCAACAATTGTTATGGGTGTTAACGACAAAGAATACAAAAAAAGCATGAAAGTTGTTTCAAACGCAAGTTGCACAACAAACTGTTTGGCTCCAATTGTTAAAGTTTTGGACGACAACTTTGGCGTTGAAGAAGGACTTATGTCAACAATTCACTCAACAACAGCAACACAATTAACTGTTGACGGTTCAAGCAAAAAAGACTGGCGTGGCGGAAGAGCTGCTTCAGCGAACATTATTCCATCTTCAACAGGAGCAGCTAAACTTATTGGAGTTGTTATTCCTCACCTTAAAGGAAAACTTACTGGAATGAGCTTTAGAGTTCCAACAATCAATGTGTCTATTGTTGACCTAACAGTTAAACTTAAAAAGAAAACAACATATGAAGAAATTTGTGAAGCAATGAAAAAAGCGAGCAAAACAAACCTTAAAGGCATTTTGGGTTACACAGATGAACCACTTGTTTCAAGCGATTTCAATGGCTGCCCACTATCTAGCGTGTTTGATGAAAAAGCTGGAATTATGATTAGTGACAAATTTGTTAAAGTTTGTGCTTGGTATGACAACGAATGGGGTTACTCAAACCGTGTTATTGACTTAGCAAAACTAATGAATAAATAAGGAAAAAATTTATGTTATGTCCAAATTGTGGGGCAAGAATAAAATTAAAATTTGGTGTTTGCCCTAAATGTCACACAAAGCTTAGCGAAATTAAAGAAGCAAGTTTTTCACTTGTTAGAAAAGCCCGAAAAGAATATGAACCAGACAAGGTTGTTTACACAACCATTTTCCCAAAAGATTTATCTTTCAAAAACACGCTACTTTTTTGCATCTTTTTGGGTTGGATGGGCGGACATGCCTACTACGTTCAGAGATATTTCAAAGCAAGCATGCACAGCTTATTATCTTTTCTGTTTCTGTTCTTTTTAATTCCAGCGGCTTGTGTTTTGAAACTTGGAACAGCTGGAGTGCTAACCCAAATGGCAGTGTTTATGCTGCAAACAAACTTGATTGTTCTTCCAAGTGTTTGTGGTGCTGTTGCTGTTATTATGTGGATTACTGATATTGTAAAACTTTTAACAAGAAGGTTTAATGTGCCTGTTGTTATGCCGGAGAAGAAAAAATGAAAGAAACAATTGTTGTTGGAATGAGCGGTGGCGTTGATAGTTCTGTCACTGCTCTACTTCTAAAAGAACAAGGTTATAATGTTGTTGGGCTTTTTATGAAAAACTGGGAAGAAAAAGATGAAAATGGAACTTGCACCAGCCAACAAGATTATGAAGACGCTTTTTCAGTATGCCAAAAAATTGGCATACCATATTATTCAGTTAACTTTGCAAAAGAATATTATGACAAAGTTTTTAAGTATTTCTTAAAAAGTTACAGCGAAGGCAGAACCCCTAACCCAGATGTTTTGTGCAACCGTGAAATTAAGTTTGATTTGTTTTTGAACAAAGCTCTTTCTCTTGGCGCAGACAAAATTGCAACAGGGCACTACGCTGATGTTTATGAAAAAGATGGATTATTTTATCTTAGAAAATCATTTGATAAAACAAAAGACCAAACATATTTTTTAAACCAGTTAAATCAAACACAATTAAGTTACGCAATGTTTCCACTGGCAAAATTGCCAAAAACTGAAGTTAGAAAAATTGCAGAAAAAAATGGCCTTATAACCGCCCACAAAAAAGACAGCACTGGAATATGCTTTATTGGAGAGAGAAACTTTAGAAACTTCTTGTCAACATATCTTCCTTTTCAAAAAGGCGACATCAAAACGGTTGATGGAAAAACCATTGGAAAACATAACGGCCTTATGTTCTACACTCTTGGTCAACGCCGAGGTCTTGGCATTGGTGGCCAAAAAGATGGCAATGGTGAAAGATGGTTTGTTGTGAAAAAGGACCTGAAAAACAACATACTTTATGTTGAACAAGGTGAAGATGAATTTTTGTTTTCAAATGGCCTTAGGGCAAACACTTTCAACTGGATTCCAAAAGAAAGAAAAGAGCCTTTTGAGTGCTTTGCAAAATTTAGATATCGCCAGCCAGACCAAAAAGTTAAAGTTATTCCAAAAGGCGATGAAATTGAGGTTGAGTTCAAAACCCCACAACGAGCAGTCACTGAAGGGCAGTTTGTTGTGCTGTATGATGAAAACGAAAACTGCCTTGGCGGTGGAGAAATTGTTGAAACCTTTAAATAACCCCAATTTTTTGCCCAAATTTGCGATTTTATAATGTTTATCACAAAAATATACACAAAAATAAAATAAGCGCAAAAATTGCACTTATTTTTTGTTTTGCAAAATTATTAAAAATTCTCAACAAACAGTGTTGAATTTTTATTTTTGTTATGCTATAATAACACTGCAAATAAAAATTTAGAAAGGATGGTGTATTCAAATGACAAGAGACAAGAAAAAAGCAATCAAAGAAATTGTTGAATCAACAAAGCGTTCATACGACCCAAAATATGGTTGCTATGTTGAAAAGGGACAAGACCCAAATGACGCTTTACGCAAAGCACAACATCACAACTCATTCAATAAAAATGATGTTATTGGTATGCCAATGATAAAAAGATAACAAAAACAAAAAAAGGCTTAATGAATTTCATTAAGTCTTTTTTCTTTGAAACTTTTTGATTAAGAGTTTATAATTCTCTTAACTTCATTAAGTTGTTGCAAACTCAAAAGTTCAACTTTGTGCTTTGCATCTGCATAAGCAAGTTTTAATAGTTGTGGGTAGTCACCCTTTTCTGCTTTATCTGCCATGATTGTTGCAAGCTCAACCAACTCTTCTTTTGTTTTAAAGTCTATTGCAACAACAATTTTTTCCAAAATGTCATAACTTGTTTCAATAACTTTTGGGTCATTTTTTGATAATGTTTTCATAATATATATTCTCCTTTAATGTTAATAACTAATTTTCCAAAACAATTTTGCTGTCCAAATCTCTTTTCTCAGGTGCATTTTTGGCTCTTTTACCAGAAACAACCCCAATGAGTTTGGCAATTTCTTCTCTCTTGTCTTTGCCTTTTTTGTTTTCTTGTTTTCTTTCTTCAGCTTCTTCTTTTGGTGACAAAGTGATTGCTAAGCGCATGAGTTTGTCTAATAGATCATATGTGTCAGCAACAAGTTCTTCAATTCCAGAGTGATTAACTATGGATTTTTGCTTGCTTGCCTTTGTTGAAACTGACTTTTTGTTTGCATCTTTCTTTGCCCCTTCAATGACTGCTTTAACAATTTTTGATGCATCTTCTTCATTTTGAACAAAGTGAGCAAGAACAAATCTTGAATTGTTGGTTTTTGAATAACGCAACACACTTTCTCTTAGATCTTTGTCATCTTTTGAAAGCCCTTCAATTGAACCTTTTTGAACAAGTTTTTCAATTTCTTCGCATTCAGCAACTTTGTCTTTGATTAAGTGAATTAGTTCTTTTGAAACTTTTTCAATTTCTATGCATTCATTTTTACCAATTTTTGATTCAATGACTGCTTTTGTTATCATTTCAGCCTCTCCCACCTTGGCAGGAACAAATTCTTTTGTGAGAACAATTTTTAGTAGTTGCATTTTTATTTTTGATGCTTCATCAAGTGTTTCATAATCTTTTATGCACTTGAAAACTTCTTTCAAAATTAGTTCTTCAAATGATTGTGGCTTTTCTGTTTTCTTTTTGCTGATGTCTTTCTTTTTGTCTTTATCAGGGCTTATTTGTGGCATAAACTTTTCAAGTTTTTTGCCCATAACTTCTGCTCCGCTCATGCCATCTTTATAGTCATTAACATCTTTTTCTTTTATGTTTTCTCTTGCAATTTCTATTCCAGATTTTGCTTTTGAGTTTTCTGCATCTTTTGCTGCCTTTTTAATGATTTTTGTTGCCAAATCGAAATAAATTTCGTTTATTTCAACAGCAGAGCGAGACAAACTTCCTTTTCTCATTTCGTATTCATGAATTTTATCTGACAAACTGTTGATTCCGCTAAACTTTTCATCAATAGTGAGCCAGCCAATCAAACTTTCAAATGAGTCAAGGCTGTTTTTATCAAGTTTTCCATAGTCTTTTTCACTCATTGCTGCAATTCTTATTTTTTCGTTTTCAAAAGCTTTGTCGCCGAGTTTTGAAACATAGTTATAAACAGTGAAGAAATCTTTTATAACCATTTTATCTTTTTCTGTTTGTTCTTTTCCAGCCTGATAGTTTTCAATTGCCTTTATTGTTTCTTCAAAGCTTAGGCTCTTCTTTTGAACTTTTTCGAGCATTTTTGCAACAGCTTTCCAGTCTCTTTGTTTTCTTTCAACTTTCTTAACAACTTTTTGTTCTTGAACATCTTTTGCTAATTCATCTATCACAGAAAAATCAATTCCGTTCACTTGTGTCATGTCTGTTGCAGACAATATGTCAACAAGTGCTTGTTCTCTTTCTTGTTGGTGTTCTTCATCATAGATTGAACCTTTGTTTATGATTTCTATGCATTGATAATATTGTGTGTATGCAACAATTTCATCATTTGTCATGTCATTCAATAGCCCGCTCTCTCTTTGTTCCATAACACTTTCTGGTTCATAGTTGCTCACAAGGTTCACAACCCAAACACAATCTTTATAGTGTTGAATTGCTGCTTTTTGTGCTTCCAAAGAAACTCTTTCTTGGTTTGCTTTCTTTGCCAGTTTTTGATATTCCTTATCAAACTTTGCAAACGCTTCATTTTCTTCTGTTAAGCCTTTCTTGATTGCCTCATTCCTAATTGCTGTGAGCTCTTCCATTTTTCTGTCTGTTTGTTCTTGAATCTTGGTTCCTGCATAAACAATTTTTTCATATGTTGAAATATAATTCTTTTCAAAATGGTTTGCAACATCAACAGCAGCCATCATATCTTGAATTTCACAGAACTGATCCACAAAATACTCTGGCCTCTT
>JAEETG010000077.1 GCA_016290255.1 Clostridia bacterium | reverse complement strand
ATTTTGGTTGCCTCTTGTTTGGTTGCTGCGCGTCTAGAAACTTTAACGCTTCCTTGCCTTTGAACTGTCCAACTTAGTTTTTCTCTATCATATGCAACAATAAAATCTCCCAGTGTTTGTTTGGTTTCCTTTTGCTTTTCCGCAGTTTTATTTTGAACGGGCTTTTTGCTTTTTTCTGTTTTTGCTTCAGGTTTTTTGGCTGGTGCTTTTTTCACTGTTTTTTGCTTTGAGATTGTTGTTTTCTTTTGAGAAGATGTTTTTTGCTTTGGTTTTGAACCGCTTTTATTGCTTTTTGATTTTGCATTTTGAGCGGTTTTTTTCACTGTTTTTGGTTTTTGGTTTTTGGTTTGCTTTTTTCCCTCAACAATAACGGCGGTGAAAGGATTTGTTTCTTCTTTTTCTTCTTCTTCCATTTCTTCTTCGTCATCTATTTGCTCTGAAGGTTGAGAAACTGTTGGGGTTTCAAATGTTTGGTTTTCAATTGGGTTAACAGTGATTGTCCCTTTCTCTCCTTTTTGCTCAACAATTCCTTTGTTTTTTTGCTCTTTTATGGATTTTGCTTTTTCGTTTCTCTTTTGTTCAAACTTTTGTTCATCTTTTTTTGCGTCTTTAATATCTCTGATCATCAACACAATCAAAACAATAAAAACGCAAACGAGAAGAGATATAATGACTACTAACCACCATGGCTCTTCACAAAAATTCATAAATTTTCCTCCAATTTTATGTTTACTAATTGCATTATATTAAATAATTAAATTTTTTTCAACTAAATGAGCACAATTTTATATTACCCTTGCTTCTGCCTTTGCTGATTTTGATTTGTTTTGTGTGTTAAACAATTTTTTTGTTGCCTCAACTCCACGGTCTAAGATGCTGTTGATGCCACACAAAACAGTTGGTTTCACTCTTGGAACTTTTTCTGGATTAGTTTTCTTTATGTGACCTTTTAGGTTTTGGTATAGTGAACCAACATATGTTTTTGCTTGTTCCAAAAAGTGAGTTGTTCCTTTTTCATTTTGTTCCACAATTGCTTTTGTGTCGGCTTTTTCTTTGCTTTCAAAGTGTTTCAAAACATTGTCGGCAACCCAACTTGAAAGGGGAGACAAAATAGGGTGCAATTTTTCTCTAACTTTTGTTTGCAACTTTTCTCCCAGTGGTTTTTCTTTTGATGCCAAAACTTCATTAAAATAATTTTTCACAATAAAAAAAGGTTGCAAAAGTGTTTGCAAAGTTTTGTTTTCAATTTCATTTACGTCTTCCATAATTCACCTCACACATTAAACTTAAACAGCATAACATCGCCGTCTTCAACAACATAGTCTTTGCCTTCAAGCCTAACTTTTCCGTTTTCTTTTGCAATGTTATAGTTTTGTGCCGCAATCAAATCTTCATATTTCACAACTTCGGCTTTGATGAAACCTTTTTCAAAATCGGTGTGAATAACTCCCGCTGCCTGTGGCGCTTTTGTGCCTTTCTTGATTGTCCAAGCACGAACTTCTTTTTCGCCAGCAGTTAAAAAACTCATTAGCCCCAAAAGGGAATAACTTTCTCGAATTAGTTTTGGCAAACTTAACTCTTTTAGGTGAAACTCTTTCAAAAACTCTTCAAGTTCTTCACCCTCAAGGTTTGAAAGTTCTTCTTCAATTTGTGCGCTCAAGCAAAGAACAGAAGCCTTTTCTTGGGTTGCAATTTCCTGAACATCTAAAACATTTTTGTCTGTTGAAACTGTTTCAATCTGTTCTGGGCTTATGTTGCAAACATAAATAACAGGTTTTGCAGTGAGCAAAAAGCAGTCACGCAAAATTGGCTTGTCGTCATCATCTAATGGAAGTGTTCTTGCAGGCTTGTTGCTGAGAAGATGAGTTTTAATTTGCTCCAAAATCTCAAGTTCGTGTTTTGCGTTCTTGTCGCCAGAGCGTGCAAGTTTTTCTGCTTTCAAAATTTTCTTTTCAAGTGTTTCAAGGTCTGCAAAGATTAGTTCTAGGTTGATTGTTTCAATATCTCTTTTTGGGTTTATGCTGCCTTCAACATGAATAATGTTTGAATTTTCAAAGCAGCGCACAACATGCACAATTGCATCAACCTCGCGAATGTGACTTAAAAACTTGTTTCCAAGCCCTTCACCTTTGCTTGCACCTTTCACAAGCCCAGCAATGTCAACAAACTCAATTGTTGCAGGTGTTATTTTTTGAGTGTGATACATTTCTGCAAGTTTCGTGAGCCTTTCGTCAGGAACGGCAACCATTCCAACATTTGGCTCAATTGTGCAAAATGGATAGTTTGCACTTTGTGCTCCTGCTTTTGTTAATGCGTTAAATAGTGTGCTTTTTCCAACATTTGGTAAGCCAACAACTCCTAGTTTCATTTTTTTGTCCTCATTTTTTGGTGTTATAGATAAATTATAAGATGAAATCTGGTTTTTGTCTAGCAAAACAGAACAAAAACACCATTTTTTTGTTCAAAACAGTGCATAAAACAGGAAAATACTCATTTTTGTTTGCCAAAAACTTGAATTAATGATAAAATAAGGGCAAACAATATGTTTTAAAGGAGAAAAAATTTATGGCAACAGCAATTGAGAACAATTTAACAAAGTTAAAAAGGGCTTACACAACAGCAATGAACAAAACACCTCTTGATAAAGATGCTGCACTAGAGGCAAGGCAGAACATTCTTGATTTTGTGAGAGATAATGTTGCAGGGGGTGAACTTAGTGAAGGCGCTCTTGAAAAGATTATGGTGGAATTAAACAAAAATCCAGGCAAAATTGGATTGAAATATTCCAATTTAATTTCTTTGGGAAAAGATGCAAGTGGAAAAGAAATATTTTTAAGTTCGGGTGGAAGAACTTATGATGTTGAAACAATTAAAAAGATTAAGAGAATGGAGGATAAATATAATCGTGAGAAAGCTTTGGTTGATGATGGCGCTGAGTTAATCACATTAGATGAGATGAACGAGAAATATGATGCATCATATGCTGCCGAACACGAAAAGGAGTCAAGGCAGGCTTTGAGTGCAAAAACAAAAAGGAGCCGTCTTGTTAGCCTTGCACTTGTTGGAGGAGCGCTAGCCGTTGCTGCCGTTTCTGGTGGTGTGGCAATACCTGCTCTTGTTGGAGTTGGTGGGGCAATCGCTGGCCTTGGAGCAAGCGCTGCGGGAGTTGTGACAACTTTGGGAGTTACTGGTGTTTCAGTTGTTACTGCTGCTGGTGCCGCTGGTGGTTGGGCTACTCATGAAGCTCTAACAGCAAGAGAACCAGAAACATTAAACTTAAAATATAACATTGCACATGACAAGCATGTGACAAATTTGACACGACTTGAAGATAAATTAACGAGACTGAGAAATGCAAAATATCCAAGCAAATTTTTTATTAGAAGAGCAGAACAAGCTCTTGCAAAAGAAATGGAAAAAGGGCTTGCGATTGACCAAAAGTTTGCAGCAAAGTTTAACAAAAGATGGGCAAAACTGGAAAAAGGTGGCGTAATCGCAGATTGGCTTGATGATCATGGAATTACCGACAGATTTTCAAAAGCACGTGAGTTGGAACTTACACATTTTGGTTCTCTTCGTGAAACAGCAAACGCAAGGGTTGCTTCGCGCATGCTTGAGGCAATGAGATTGAATGACAAATTCAATTTAAATCTTCAACAGGGTGAAAACTTTAGGCAAATTATGAACGGTAGAGAAAAAACTGGATTTTTTAACAAAGAGTTTGGAAGAACTGTTGGGGAATATGATGAAATTCACACAAAGATTATTGAAGATGTTATGACCAAGAACAAAGATGCATATGCAAAACTTGGTTCATGGGAAGAAATCAAAGAAAAATTAATAGAAGACTGTGGATTTGATGAAAAAAGAGGTTTGCCTCCAAGAACAGAAACAAAAATGCTCATCGACATTTTGGGCTCAGATGGAGCTTCAGATGCTTTAAAAGATGAAGCAAAGGAACAATTGTTTGGAGAGGAGGGCAACAGTGGTATTCTCAAAGAAGCAATCGACGAAATGATTGCAAGCGGTTCATATGATGAAAGTTTGGCAAAATTCATGAAAGACAACAAAGAACTTATTGTTGGAAAAGAACCTAAAAAGCCTGCAAAATCATTTAAAGATGCTTATGGATACGCAAGACCAGAGGAACCAATGGAAGTCACAATTCCTGACCCAGGTGAGTTCACAGAAACAGCTCCAGTTGTTCCAGAGCCTATTGATGGTCCAAAAGGCACAAGACCAGAGCCTATTGATGGTCCAAAAGGCACAAGACCAGAAAAATTAGAAGAAGCTGGAAAGGAACCAGTGTTTGATCCAAAAGCTCCAAAGAGGGCTGATTTTGCACCTGGCGATGAAGGACAACGACAATTTGATCATCTAATGGGGCTATGGAATTTGAACAGAGACGGTTTCATGAAAGAGGCAAGGGAAAAATTCGATGAAGATCACAAAGCTTGGGTAGAAAAAGGTAAAGCTTATGATGCTAGACTAAAAGAGATTGATGCTTGGGATAAACAAGATAAAGAGTATAAAGATAGAGAAAAAGAGATAGAGGCCTGGGATAAAAAAGATAAAGCCTTTAAGGAAAGAGAACAAGAAATAAAAGATAAAAAAGCAGAATTAGAAGCATATAAGAAAAGATTGGAAAAGCACGAAATCAGCAAGAAAGAATATGACGCAGCAGTGGAAGACTATAAAGAAAAGAAAGCAAAATTTGATGCTGAAGCTAAAGCACACCCAGATTGGGAAGAAAGAGCTAATGAATATGATACTGCTGTTGCTGAATATGAAGATTGGAAAGAAAAAGATGACCAATATGCAGAAGACATGAAAAATGTTGAAGAAATCGAACCAAGCAGAGATAAAGATGAGGAACTCAGTGTAGAAGAAATGGGAAGAGTTGCTGCAGAACACGAAGCGGCACAAAAGAAAAAATCTAAAGCTGGTCCAGCCCCAACTGTTTAATTTGTTAAATAAAAAAGAGCAAATTGTGCTCTTTTTTGTTTTTTTGTTGAAAAAATGCAGTTTTTGTTTGACCAAATTTTATTAAAAATGCTACAATACTTATGTATTCTAATAAGGGAGGATAACAAATGGAACAAACAAAGAGTTTCAAGTGGGTTAATGCTTTGTGGCTTCTTCTTTTGATTCCGCTACTATTTGTGTTCACAGCTTGTGGCGATCCTGCAACAAATCAGTTAAAAACAGAAGCAAGTTGTAACACAAGTGGAGCTTATGCTGAAGCGGCAACACAAGAAGAGTTCGCACAGGTTGTTGCTGGCCAAACAGCAATCAATGCTGATGGTTTCAGAATCACCATGAAAATGAAAATAAATGGTGAGGATTCTTATGCTAATGTTATCATGAAAGGTAATGAATTTTCAATGAGAGCAAAAGCAAAAGATCCAGACAGCGGTAAGATGATTGAAGGAAATATGTTCTACACAGAAGGAAAGTTCTACATGACTATGCCATACAACGGCAAAACATACAAAGTTTATATGGAACTTCCTCTTGAAGACGCATTGGATCAAGGATCTGATGGTGCAGACTTTATGGACGCCGCTTCAGTTTTGCAAGCAGTTCAAAACATTCCACAATTGCAAATTGCAAAACAAGGCAATAACTACAGATTCACATTGCCAGAAAATGAAAGTTTTTCATATGAAGGAGCAACAATCACAGAGGCAACAGCATACCTAAATTTTGATGCTAACAACAAACTAACAGCTCTTAAGATGACATACAAAGGAACAACTCCATCAGCAACAGGCACTCAAGAAATTGAGGCAACTGTTACAATGAGCGGATTCACAGGAGATATTGCGTTCCCAGATTTGTCTGGATACAAGAGTGCAGTTGAGGCATTTCTTGGAGCATAATCACAAAAAGTAGTGAATTTTGATTTTAACTTATTTTAGAATCAAAGCTTGTTATGTTTTTTAAATTAGCTTCCCTGACGCGATGTTAGAAAAAACTGTTTAAAAGAGCATAAAAAGCAAGAAAAGAAGAGCGATTTTCGCTCTTCTTTGTTTTTTGCCTTAAAAACCCATACGCAAAATTTATATAATAAATTTTTTGTCAGCACTATACAAATTTTTGAAATTATGTTATAATGAATTAATTGTATAAAGCAATGGGTTAGGAGAAAAAGGTATGAGTGATGCTGAGTTCAACAAAGAAAAAGAATATTTAGCAGAAACCATTGGGGCAATAGACTCCAAAATTTACGCGCTAAATGAAAACATTGAAAAGCAAAAAGATTGGGCACTTGAACTTAAAAAGCAATACATAAGAGACCTTAGAGAATATGACCAATATGAGTTCGCAGACAACTACAACAAACTAAATGAAATTTTGGATTTCACAGATGAGCAAGTTGCGGAAGTTAACCGACTTCGCGACATTCGTGAAAAACCATATTTTGGAAGAATAGATTTTATGGCAGATGGCGATGATGAGGCGCTAAAACTTTATATTGGGCTCATGAGCATCAGCACAAGCGAAAAACTCTATGTGATTGACTGGCGTGCTCCAGTCAGTGAACTTTTCTATGAGTCT
>JAEETG010000002.1 GCA_016290255.1 Clostridia bacterium | reverse complement strand
GATTGTTTGCCTTGTCGTTCCAACAAGTGTGGCAAGTTCTTGCTGTGATAAGTTCTTTTTTGTCCTGATTTCTTTTAGATTGTTTTGTAAAGTGAGCTGTTTCATTATCCCAAAACTCCAATTTGATATAAAATGAAAAATGTGAACATAACAGCAGCACCAATGCTTTCAAGAATTGCACCAATCAAAACGCCATAAGGTCTTTTTGCGAGAAAAAATTGCAAGAAATAAAAGATTGCTGCCCAAGAAAAACACAAAAATCCAATAATATATAGGGCGGTGAAGTTTCCAAGAGCGCCAAACGTAATCATAAAAGCAACAGCGAGTATTCCAACAACAAGTGTGGAAATAAAGCCAGACTTACCTATTTTTTTTGCTTCCATTTCTCCAACAGGGTATTTTTTCTTTGCCTTTTCCAAAATTTCTTCTTTTTTCATAATTATTATTCTCCTTTTAATGTAAAGTTTTGTTTACATTGTTATTATATGCTATAAAAACACAGATGTCAAGTATTCTTTACATTTTTTTTGTAAAAATTTTAACAACAATCATTTATTTGCAATATTGGCTGTTTTATGATACAATTATTGCGAATTGTTGGGAGATGAAAATGAGAGAAAAATATTTGCCTTTTGAAGATGTTGTGGAATTGTTTAGCAAAATATACATAATTCATCCACAAATGTTTGTGCACATAACACCATTTCAGTTTGAAAAACAGCTTAATAAGTCGAGCAAAAATTGGGAAAACTTAACTATCAATGAAAAGTATTATGAAATTATGAGGCTAAATGCTTTAATAGGTGATTTGCACACATCAATTGAAATTGGTGGGAAAAACTATCCAATAAAAATGCAAAAATGCAGAGAGGGCGTATTTATCACAAAAATACGAGATGGGGAATGTGATGAAAATCTTCTTTACTCAAAAGTTTTGGAAATAAATAACATCCCAATTGAAGAAATTATTGAAATGGCAAAACCAATTGTCGCTAGTGAAAGTGAAGAAGCTCTTGAAAGTAGAATATTGAACAAGTTGAATAATTCAAACTTTCTGCAAATATTGGGTGTTGCCGACCAAGAAAAGATAGAGGTTTCTGTTTTGGAGGGCGATGAAGTTAAAAACGTGACTCTGTCTTCAAAAGTTCATATTGTAGAAAAATATCCTTTGGAGGGCACAAATTTTGATATTAACATTCAAGATGATTATGTTTATGTTAAAATTAACCGCTTTAGGGACCAACAAGGAAATATGCTTAGCAAAATTCACGCTGAGGTGGAACGGGCGTTTGAAAGCGGAAAACCAGTGATTTTTGATGTTCGAAATAATCCTGGTGGAAACACAAGGTTATTTACGCCTTTGTGTGATGGTTTACGAGAGGAAAAAGGAAAAGCGTTTTGTTTGGTAAATGGCAATTCCGCTTCAGCATCTGTTTTGTTCGCAAATGCGGTAAGAGAGGCTGGAGGCACTCTTGTTGGAGAAACAATGAGCCAGTCTGCAACTTTTCATGCAAATGCAAAAAGCATTGAAACAATAAATGGTTTGGGAGCAAAGGTGTCAACTAGTTTAACTGTTGAAGATAAAAAAACATATCGAACATCAATTATTCCAATGAGTGTTGATTATTATCAAGATGCAATAAAACCTGATGTTGAAATTGTTCCAAGCATAGAAGATTTGAAAAATGGAAAAGATGAGGCACTTGATTATTGCTTGAACGAAATTGACAAAATGGATAAAACATCAAAAGAAGAGTTTGAAGAAACAGAATTGGTTTTTTAAAGGTTTGTAAAACATTTTTTTGTTTGACAAATCTTTTTTAACTTTATATAATAAAGTTATGAAATGTTTATACTATTACAATAACCAGAGTGGGAAAAATAAATTAGAGAAGAAAAAAGACTATATTGTGTCTAGACTTAAGGAAAAATATGACACGGTTGATTGTTTTGGAAATGGTGAGATTGAGGCAATGAAACTTAATCTTGAAAAAAACAATTATGATGCCATTGTTTTTGCTGGTGGAGATGGAACAGTTAACAACATGATAAACTGGGTTGGTGGTTTAAAAAAGATTCCAATTTTGGGCTATATCCCAAGCGGAACAGTTAATGATTTTTCTAAAAACCTTGGGATAACACAAAATGTTAAAAAAACAATTGATGTGATACTCAAAGGTAAAACAAAAACAATAGATTGTTTTGAAAATAATGGAAGGCTTGGAATATATGTTTGTTGCATTGGGCTTTTCACTTCTGCAAGTTATCAGGCAAAGCACGAGGAAAAGAAAATTTTTGGAAAACTTGCATATTATTTTCATTCAATAAAAGAAATTTTCAGGCATAAGGCCTATGAAATTGAAGTTGAAAAAGATGGAGAAAAGCAAAAGTTAAACAGCGTTTTAACTTTGCTTCTCAATTCGAAGTCTGTTGCTGGTTACAATTTTAATAAATCCACAAATCTAAATGATGGGGAAATGGAATTTGTGTCTGTTAACCAAAAAAAGAAAAAACTAACATTTAGGTCACTTATGACGGTTATTAAGATGTTCTTATTTGGAATTGAAAAGGTTAAGAAAAACAAAAATATAACTTACTTTACGTTTAATAATCTTAAAATAAATTTTGAAAATGCAAGAACAATAAATATTGATGGAGAAAATGGAGGACACAACAATATTGATATTTGTGTGCTAAAGGGCAAATTTCAATTTTTTTGTAAATAAAAAATGGAGAACGAAATAAGAAAAGAAGATGATTTGGTTAAATATAAAAATTTAAGTGACAATATTTGCATTGCACTAACTTTTTATGTTTTTGCGTTTCTTCTTGAAATAATCACTTCTCTTTGTTTGTTCTCTTCTCTGCCAAATTATTTTTATGTGAGTTTGCTCCTAATTCACATTTATGCTTTCATAATCTTTTTGCTTCCAACAAAAACGTTTAGAAGAGTTGTTGCTTGCGTTTTGTTGGTGTTTCAAACGCTTGTTTCCATAACAAATGATATTTTGCATAATATAACAGGTGAAGTTTTCACCTTCGACAAACTTTGGCTTGCAGGAGAGGCGGCGGGTGCTTTTTCGTTTAGAATGATCAATTTTTTCCATATCATATTGTTTTTGGTGGTTTTGGCTGGGGCCCTCTATTGTTTGTTTGGACTTCCAAAGCATATCAAAGCATTTAGGGCAACAAAAATGCAGTTCAGAACAATTATTGTGAGCATTTTGTTTACTGGTTTTGCTGTTTTTGGATGTGTGAGCACAAACTATTTGGAAAAAAGAAATTTGATGATAACAGAATATCCAACAACGCTTGCATATAGCACAATGGGATATCACGGGTTTTATCTTTCAAATGCTTTCCTCACAATGAGGTCACTTGTTTTTAATAAGTCTTTAACAGAAGAACAATATAATGAATATCTAACATATTTGCAGGCAGGCAATTTACCACAAACAACAGAAATGACTGGAGTTAGTGAGGGGAACAATGTTTTGGTTATTTTGGCAGAAAGTTTGGATATGGCAGCAATAGACCCATATTTCACACCAAACCTATACAAAATGTGGTTTGAAGATGGAATGCTTCTCAAGAACTATCACGCAGAAAACAAAACCAACATGAGTGAAGGAATGTCGCTTTTTGGAACATATGGAAGAGAAAAACCACTTATTTCCAACGTGAAACTTTCGGAGGTATATGAATATTTTTCATTGCCATCAGTTGTGAAGAGGCAAGATTCAAACACTAAAACCACATTTTTGCATTCATTTAAATCTTCATATTACAGCAGGGACATAACGCATGCGAAACTTGGGTTTGATAATGTTATTTTCGCAAACAAAGATGAAGAAAATATAAAGAAATATGAAGCACAAAAGGGTGACAACTATAGCTGGTCAGTTCAAGATGTGTTCAATAAATATATGAAAGATTCAAACTTCTTTGACTACAACAAAGAAAAAATCATTCCATCGTCTGGCAAATTCTTCACAAGTTTTTCAACAATGGTAACACATGGAACATATCAAAAACGAGGCAGCAATGAAGAGAACTATGAAACTCTTATAAGTAGTGAAAACTCTAGTCATTTTGAAGACATGGTTCAATTGATGGCTTCAAATGGATATGTTATTCCACAAGATAGAGAAGCTTTTCTATATTATAAAGCCGCTGTTATGGATTTTGACAAAATGGTTGGAATGATTTTTGATAGGCTTCAAAGTTTGAATATTTTGGATAAAACAACAATTTATATGTTCCCAGATCATAACACATACTATAACGATTTAAGTTATCAGATAAGAAATATTCCAAAACAAGATGTAAGGCTTTGCAATGTGAGCGCCTACAATGTTGGTGCTTGCATATATGACCAAAAGATGATTGCAAAATATAAAGGCGAAAGCACATATTCATCTGGGGTTATAAATGAAAAATTCACATCAGTTAACGACCTCTATCCAACTCTTTGCGACATTTTAAACCTAAAATATAACACAAATTTATGTTATGGAAAGTCACTATTTTTGGATGAGGACAGAGTGTTTATTTCACTGAAAGATGATAGATACATTCTAAATGATAAATATTACTTTTTTGACAACAAAGTTTTTGACGCAAAAACAAGAGAGATAACGTCAAACGAAGAATTTGAAAAAGAAGTTAATGAAATTTTGTATAAGTTTGAAGTGCATGAAAAATTATATAAAGCCAAAGATGATTTCATCAAAATTGTGAAAGAACTGGGTTATTAGTGGTAAATCTTTGGCTATTGACAAAAAAGCCTTTTTATGCTATAATAAATTATATAAATGGGGGATAAAAAAATGGCAAAGAAAAGTTTGAAAGAAATAAAATCAATGATATATCTTTTGGGTGAAGACATCAATAATGTGATTGAAAAAGGAAAGTTATATCCTGACGCAGAAGAGGAACTTCGTCAGATTGCTGAAAAAATGTATTTAATAAACACCAAAGATGAAGAAGATTTTATGGATGTTGATGATTTCACAAAAGACATAAACGAAGCAAAAGAATTGTCTTCATTTTGTGCTGGAGCTGCTGATGAAATTGATTTGATTGTTCAAAAATATGGAATTGATGGAAGTTGTAGTGAAAAGCTTGAAGATGTTTCAATGGACTTGTCAGTGGCTGTAAGGCAACTCAGAGATGTCAAAAACGAAAAAGAGAAAGAAAAGTCAAAG
>JAEETG010000076.1 GCA_016290255.1 Clostridia bacterium | reverse complement strand
GAAAAAATGGATTATTCTCCAATGCTTAATCCAATAAATGCTGTGATTGAGAATAAATTAAAAGAATTCTATAAAATATACACGACAGAATATATTCCATATTTAATAGAAAACAAAGAAACAAAAATTGCTGGAAAAATTTATACATCTGACCTTTTACGAGAGTATCAAGAGGCTTTGGGAAGTGAAAAAAATCTATCTATTGGGCAATTTTGCAAAAAAATTACAGGCCAGGATGGGAAGATTGCAGACAATGAAAAGTTAGAACAGTTTAAGAACAGTTTAAATTTGTTTGTAGAGTTCATTGGTGGACATGACGGCATAACCATAGGATTTGTTTCTCACCTAATTGAATATGCAACAAAAACACAGGGCTTTAGAAACATCTCAAGTCACTCCAATTATTTGGATAAAAAATCTTTTGAAAACGCATTGGACATTGGATTTCTTTCTGATTTCAGCATCATAAAAAACGCTTCACAAATTTTGAATGGATCAAAAATTCAATCACTTAAAGAAACAAGGCAACAACAAATTAGAGAAATGAAAAAAAGAATTGGTGAAGAAAGAAGAAAGAAAGCAGAGCTTGAAATGGGAAAAAGAAAATCTGTGGAAAATGTTGTTGAACCAGCCGTTCAAGAAAATGAAGAAAAAGCTGAAACAAATGTTGTGCCTAATTCATCTCAAAAAACTGATGAAGGATTTAGTCCAAATGGTGAATAAAAAAAGCCTATCATTAGGCTTTTTTTGTTTTATCTTCACTTTTAGCTTTTGGTTGTTTTGTTTTTTCTTCTTTAGTTTTTTCTTTTTTTACTTCCACTTTTTTGGTTTCTTTTTTAGTTTCTTTTTTATTAGCTGTTTTTGCTTTTTCTTTTTGCTCTTTTGCTCTTTTTGTTTTTTGTGCTTCTTTTTGCTTTTTCTCTTGCTCGCGTTTATATTTTTTGAAGAGGTGTGGAGCACCGGAAATTTCATCAACAGGCAAACTAAATGTTATACCCTTCCCCTCTGTGTTTAGGTTGCAAGTTTTAACAATTTCTTTCATAACATTTTTTCTTAAACTCTTTTTAACAAGAGTTAGAACCATTTCTTTTTCTGGTTGAATTGGAACACCCAGCAGAACAGTTTGTTCATTAACACTTGTTCCACGACCACTTAATATTGTTGCACCATCTGCTCCCGCTTTTTTGCTGGCATTAATCACATCGGCAGAATACCCTGGATACACAATTGTAACAATCAAACACATTGCTTCTTTAAACATTTTTGTTCTCCTCCTCTTTGCTTTGTTCTTCACTGCTTTCTTGTTCATTTTTTTGCTTTGTCTGCCCCATTATAATTTCGTTTTCTTTGCCAACATTCAAAAGGCCATACAAAGCGTTTTTGGAAATGGCTCCAATTTTTATGCTGAATGCAAGCCCTTGGTTATCTTTTTTGAGTTCAAGTTTTTCAGTTAGTTCAAGAATTGTTTCTGTTGACACGCTCTCACGAATTGGGCAAACCAAAAGGTCCACTTCCAAATCTTCCAAACCCATAAAATTCAAAAAGCTGTTGTGGCCATATCCCCTTGCGGGAAAAACATAAATCCCGCACGCCCCCTTTTGGTTTAGGATTTCACAAGCTTCTTTTGTTTTTTGTTTTTTTATAATACAAAACAAAATCTTAATTGGTGGTTCCATAAATAATTCCTTTTAATCATATTCAATAATATCAATTCTCTTAAGTCCGTCCAGGTTTTCATCTTTCGTTTGCTTTTTGATTCCAAGTTTGTAGATAAGCCCAAATACCAAAACAACCAAAATTGGAGCAACAGCACAAAAGGCAAGCATTCCAAAAGCATCTGTCATCAAATCCCCGTGAAGTGCGTTGCATGCCCCCATAACAAGAGGCAAAGCAAAAGTTGTTGCAATCGACCCCGTGGCAACACCACCAGAGTCATATGCCATTCCCACAAACAATTTTGGAACACAGAAACTTAAAATAATGACAAGAGCAAAAGATGGAACCACAAACCACAAGAAAGATATTTGCGTTCTGAGCCTTATTGCACAAAGCATCAAAGCAAGCCCCACTCCAATTGCAATACACAAAATGATTGTTCTTTTTTTGATAACTGAGCCAGTGACGTCTTCAATCTGTTTTGCAAGCACCTGAACAGCAGGTTCAACAAATGCCATACAAAAACCAATTATTGCACAAACCGCAACCATCCAGTTTGGGTGAAATTCAGCAAGCGTTTCTCCAATCATTCTTCCAACAGGAAGAAAACCAACTTTCACACCAACCAAGAAAATTGTTATTCCAAAATAAGTGTAGATAAGACCAATCACAATCTTAACAATTTCTCGTTTTGGAAGTCTTAGTGCTGCCAATTGAAACAAAATAAAGAACGCAGCAATTGGAAGAAGAACAATGGCAACATCTTTAAGGTAAGTTAACAAAATTGGAAAAAAGCCCAAAGCCCCTCCATCAGAATGATATTCTCCAGTGTTTACTCCCAAAACCCACATCAAAAACATAACCATCAAAATTGGGCCAACGCTTGCAAAACCAATAAGGCCAAAACTGTCTTCTTTTCCATTATTTCCACGAGCCGCAGCAATACCCAAGCCAAACGCCATAATAAATGGAACAGAAATAGGCCCCGTTGTCACACTTCCAGCATCAAATGAAAGAGGAATAATTCCTTGGTCCAAAAATATAACAGATAAAAAAACAAGTGCATAACAGATTGTGATAACAATATTAAACTTCCACTTGAAAATAATTCGAAGAATTCCCAAAACTAAAAAAAGACCAACCCCAACAGAAACAGTGATTATAAACACCCAACTGTTGATTGATGAAACCTGTTCTGCCAAAAACATCAAATCTGGTTCAGCAATTGTTATGATAATTCCCAAAATCAAGCAAAAAACAATCATGAGCCAAGGCTTGCTCTTTTTGGATAAATATCCTCCCATGTGTTGCCCAATTGGAATCATTGCAGTATCAGCACCCAAAGTAAAAAGTGAAATTCCAACAATCAAAAGGCCACAGCAGCCAACAAATGTTAGAAGAGTTTTAACAGGAAGTGGAGAAATTGTGAGACCCAAAATTATAACAATGATGGTGATGGGAATAATTGCAATAAAACTATCTTTAAGCTTTTTTAACAATGCATTTTTCATATCCCCACCCCCCTTTTTTCACATTATAAGAAATTTTGCGAAAAAGTGTCAACCAAAAAAAGAAAAAAGTTTGAAAATATACAAAATTTTATCTAAAAGATAAAAAATTATTGAAAATCAACGTTCCATATGCTATAATGAGAGCATCATTCAAACAATCGAGGAACAAACAAATGGAAAAAATGAAATTTATTATAAGACGAATTAAAGATAAGCAAGCAAAGAAAAAACTTGAGAAATTTATTTACGCAAAAGATTGGTTCGAAAGCACACAAAACTTGAAATCTTTTGACGAAGTTAAACAAAGCCTAAAAGAATATTACGCCTACATTGATAAACAAGTTGAAAAAGTTGAAAACTATTTTGATGTTAGAGAAAAATCTTTTGGAACAAAAAACTTTGAAGCACCCAATTTTTATGCAAATTTTGAATTAAATGGCGATAAGAAAAAAACAATTTCAAAATTGGAAAACGAAAAAACTTTGGCTCATATCTACTCAACACACTATAACAGCGTGCTAAAGAATTCAAACACAAAAACTTCAAGCAATAAAGCAAAAACAAACGCTCATAGTGACATTTGTTTTGGTTCAAAAAAATAAGGAGAAAAAAATGGAAACAACGATAGTTGCAATAGCAACGCCAATTGGAGTTGGTGGTGTTGGAGTTATTAGGCTTTCTGGTCCAAAATCACTAGACCTTTTAAAGAAAATTTTTATACCAATAAAACAAAGCGAATACACACCAAGAAAAATGGTTTTTGGGAATGTTTCTTTCAGTGGAATCACGGATGACTGTTTGGCAGTTTGGTTTAAGGCCCCAAACAGTTTCACTGGTGAAGATGTTGTTGAAATTCAGATGCACGGCGGAATTCGCCTTTTGGAAGAAACTGTTAAAAAACTTTTGGAAATTGGTGCAACAATGGCTCAGCCTGGTGAATTTTCAAAAAGAGCTGTGATAAACGGGAAAATGGACATCACTCAAGCTGAAGGACTCATCGATATCATTTATGCCGACAGCATAAAAGAAATGCAAGTTGCATCTTCTCAAATGAGAGGAGAACTTTATGACAAAATAAAAGAAATACAAAACGAAATCAAAGACCAAATTGCTCACATTGAAGTGGCTCTTGATTTTCCAGAACACGAAGAAACATATGCAGAAGAAAAATTAAAAAGTGAACTTCCCTCAACTATTCAAAAACTTCAAAAACTTGTGAACACCACAGAGGTTGGAACAAAGATTAAAAACGGAGTTAATGTTTGTTTGGTTGGAGAACCAAATGTTGGAAAAAGCTCAGTCCTCAACGCCTTGGTTGGCTTTGACAGAGCAATCGTAACAGACATTGCTGGAACAACTCGAGATACAATAAATGAAGGGTATACCTACAAAAATATTAGGTTTAATATCACAGATACTGCAGGATTGCGACAAAGTGATGATATTGTGGAAAAAGAAGGCATCAAAAGAAGCCTAAAAAGCATTGAAGAAAGTGATTTTGTTGTGTTTTTGTTTGATAATGCAAAAAATAACACGGAAAGTGACAAAATTTCAACACATAATGCACAAAATTTTGCAAGAGTGTTAAACAAGATTGATCTAAAATCGCAAAACTACACCAAAAAATTCGATTTGTGCATAAGTGCAAAAGAAAATGTGGGTATTGAAGAATTAAAGGAATTAATTTACCAAAAAACCATTAATCAAAGCCTTTTAAGCGAAAAAATAATCATAACAAACCTTCGTCACGAAAAACTTATGAAAGAGGCAATTGAAAACCTGCAAAAAGCACTAAATGACTTAAAAATTGTTTCTCTTGATTGCATTTCTGTTCCCGTTTTAAGAGCTTGGGAACTTTTGGGAGAAATAACAGGCGAAACTGCAAATGAAAGCATCATTGATGCAATCTTTTCAAAATTTTGTTTAGGGAAATAATCTCCCCTACTTTAAATATAAATATAGGAAGAAATAAAAATGGAATATGACATAGTTGTTGTTGGAAGTGGTCATGCTGGAATTGAGGCAGCCCTCGCTGGAGCCAGAACAGGAATGAAAACACTTTTAACAACTTTAAATTTAGATAGCATTGGATTTTTGCCTTGCAACCCATCAATTGGAGGAACCGCAAAAGGTCATCTTGTTTTTGAAATTGATGCCCTTGGTGGGGAAATGGGAAGAATTGCAGATCAATGCACAATCACAAGAAGAATGCTAAACGAAACAAAAGGCCCAGCAGTTCATTCACTCAGGGCCCAGGTTGATAAATCGAAATATCATGAAATTGCAAAAAAAACACTTGAAAATACCGAAAATTTATCAATTTTGCAAGCAGAAATAACAGAAATACTAACAGAAGACCAAAAAGTTGTTGCTGTTAAAACACATTTGGGCGAAATAATCAAGACTAAAGCTGTTGTTTTATGCACTGGAGTGTATTTATCTTCAAGAATTATTATTGGTTCATACACACAAGACAGCGGTCCAAACGGCTTTATGAACGCAAAAAACCTTTCATCATGCCTAAAAAACCTTGGTTTTAAAATTTTAAGGTTCAAAACAGGAACACCAATGAGAATCGACAAAAACACCATTGATTTAAGCGTTTTTGAGCCCCATTTAGGCGATGAATCAACACCAAACTTCAGTAAAAGAACAAAAAATAAGTTCAAAAACATTGGTCAGTGCTATTTAGGATACACAAATAGCGAAACCCACGAAATAATAAGAAATAATCTAGACAAAAGTCCGTTATATCAGGGAATAATCAAGGGGATTGGTCCAAGATATTGCCCATCAATTGAAGATAAAGTGGTCAGATTTTCAGATAAACCAAGGCACCAGTTCTTTTTGGAGCCAGAGGGAACACAAACAAACGAAATTTATGTTCAAGGAATATCAACAAGCCTTCCTTTTGATGTTCAAAAACAAATTGTTCACAGCATGAAGGGTCTTGAAAATGCATGGCTTATGAGGCCAGCTTATGCCATTGAATATGATTGCATCGATTCCACTCAATTAAAGCCAACACTTGAGGCGAAACATATTGAAGGAATTTACTGCGCAGGGCAAATAAATGGGACATCTGGTTATGAAGAAGCAGGTGCGCAGGGTATAATTGCTGGTTTAAATGCAAGTTTGAAACTGCGAAACATGGAACAAATTGTGCTCAAGCGCAACCAAGCATACATTGGGGTTTTAATTGATGATTTAGTCACGAAAGGAACCAACGAACCATATAGAATGATGACATCAAGAGCAGAACACAGGCTCTACATAAGGCAAGACAATGCCGATTTAAGACTAACAGAAATTGGATATAAAGCTGGTCTTGTCAGCAAAACTAACTACAACAAAATGCTAAAGAAAAAAACAGGAATTGAAGAAGGACAAAAAATTCTCAAAAAGACTCTTTCACCTAGTGCGCTGGTTCAAAAATTACTCACGGAAAATGGCGAAACAGAGTTAAAAACAGGCGCAAAGGTTAAAACACTCCTAAAAAGAGCTAATATAGACATCTATAAATTGAACGAAAAACTTCATTTATTTGACAAATATTCACCAGATGTTTTGGAACAATTAAACATTATTGCCAAATATGAGGGTTATATTGAAATACAACAAGAACAAATTGAAAAAACGGCAAAAAATGAAGAGATTTTAATTCCAGAAAACATTAACTACAAAGAAATGTCTGGACTCAGGTTGGAAGCAAGGCAAAAGCTTGAAAAAATTAGACCAATCAATTTAGGTCAAGCCAGCAGAATTAGTGGAGTGTCTCCAGCCGACATAACAGCTTTAACAATTTATTTAAAGAAGAATAATTTGATATAATTTCAACATTATCACAAATCCAGTTATTATGTAAAAACAAAAAAATAACTCAAAAAATCGTAAAAAATTGCTTATTTTTGAGCCAAAACTGATGTTTTTAATGAATAAATGTTCACAAAACGTTAAAAATGGCCCAAAATCGCTTCAAAATTAAGTTTAAAACAAAAATAGTGTTATTTAGACACTATTTTTTTATTATTTTTGGGTTAAACTAATTTTTACGTATCAAAATGCAGTTTTGGTGGATTTCACGTAAATATTACAATTTTGGCCCACAGAATTCATTATACAATATTTGTTTTTTTTGTTTTTATTTTAATAATATAAGCAATTTTAGATTTAATATAAGTGTGTTTTATAACATTGCACAATATTATCTTTATTACATCAATATTTATTATATAAACATAACAGCACATAACCAAAAACACTATTTTTTTTTAATAATGCATGCACTTATTTATCTATTATGAATATTATTATATATGCATTATGTTATTTTAAACTATATTCATGCTCAACATAAAAAACAATATATAACTACATATAACCCATAAAACAATATTAAAATATAATTATTAAATATGTTTAATAGTATTATGTAAACATTGTCCTTAATTGATAGAATAAATGTTTATTGAAATTAAAATTAATGGCAACGCGACAATATTATCACTATGTATATACCACTTATAGGAATACGCGTTGTGCATAAATTGTTTCTCACGGCACAATTTTTGATACAGCAACATATTTTATAACACTTTAAACAATAATCAGATGTCACACATTTATTAAAAATATTATATAATATATATTTGGCAGCAATAATATTGCATGAATAATATTTACTTTCTTAAAGATTTATAAGACGTATATTATATTATGCATATGTATTATTGTTTTATTTTTATTTAATAAAATACCTTATATAATACTATATATAACACAAACAATACATTGGATTGCTAGTATTATTAGAATAACACAACAAATATGTAAAATACACGTATTATATAATTACTTACAGCCAATTTTCACAATATAGATGTTATATATTACTAAAAATACATTCTTAAAGTAAAATAATGTTTGCAACACATATTCAAAATACAAAAATCAAGCACAATGCGTTATAAAATGTTCCACGCGACACATAAATGCAAAAATATAACGCAAAAAATCAATTATTTTATGCTTTTTTAATAGTATTTTTTGCATTTACAATATAATTATATTTAATTTACATTATTTTATGTGAAAATTATTGCATAATTTATTATTTAATTCTTATATATTACTTTAGTAAATCATTTAACAAAAATAGTGTGTGTTCAGCTTTGTGAAATATTGTCATTATTTATAAACTAAAACACCTATATGAATTATTTTATAGTAACCTCTAGCAAAATCTTTCATTGAGCTTTTGTTTTTCTTTTTTAAACGTATCAGTATATTTTTGTTAAAAATCTTTTGGTGGTTTAAGTTTGTATGGTTTTGTAAATATTATATATGAAAAAATAGAAAAACAGTATTTTAAGGATAAATTTTTTCGCATATAAACTTTTTTATCTCTTTTTCGCGCCACAAAAATTT
>JAEETG010000075.1 GCA_016290255.1 Clostridia bacterium | reverse complement strand
TTGTGTCTGAACACATTGAACCAACAAAAACGCTTGTCCAAGACATATATTCTGATGAAAACGACGTTGATGGTGAAGAAACAATCAAAAACTTCATCTACTCTTTTGTTGATGTTGAAGCAGAAAAACCAGAAATAATAACAAACAAAACTGCAGAAGAACTCTTTGATGAAGCTGGCTACATTCTATATCCTGAGTGCAAAACAGAAGAAGATATTCAAAAATTTAAAAAATATTACGCCGAAGGTGAAGCACTTTGCACTTTTAATGGTGGGCGCCTAAATTATTGCCGTGTTTGGTTTGCTGTTAAAAAAGACGTTGACAAAATTAAGAGAAGTGTATTTCGCCCACAAAGACAAGATGCATATGGAACAAGTGTTATCTCAATTCAATACACCAAAAAAACTCCTTGCACTCTTTCCATAAAAAACAGATATAATCACACAGTGAACAATCCCGATGCAACTTTTTCAAACGATCTAGACAACATTATTCCAGGGCTCCAAACAGTTATGGAAAATGAATTTCAAATAAACCGAGAACGCAATTATATTGATGACTTTTACCCATATATTCAAGTGGATGGAAAAATATATAGGTCAAATTTTGAAAGAGACAACATTCACTATTGTGCGAACAATGTGATTTTGGATAATTATGAAGTGAAAAGATTTGATAAAGCAAGATACATCGTTTTTGAAAAATATATCATAGATAAAAAAGAAAAAACAATCAAAGTCTACAACAACACCTCTCATAAAGAAAACGATGAAGATAGTTTCACCAAATCCTTTGAAGAAATTAAAAGCATTAAAGAAGTAGTCACAAAGCAAGGAAGAAACATTGTGATAACTCCCCAAAAAGGAAAAGACATTGTTTTGGGGCTCGATGACAACAATTCACTCACATCTTACTCAAACCCTAACCTAAAAATAGCGAAGCAAGAATTTTTATCATATGCAAACAACCTACAAATTTTTGATGCCCCAAACCTTGAAATTGCGGAAAACAAATTTTTGCAAATTGTGCCAAACATAACTATTTTTAATGCGGCTTGTCTCAAATCCACTGGAAATGAATTTTTAAATTACGCACCAAACCTCACAACTTTAAATACTCCAAATCTTACATCTGTTGGTGATTTATCATTGTATGAATCAGGTCATCTAGAAACCTTCGATGCAAAAAATTTGGAATATGCAGGGAAATATCTGTTATGCCACGCATACAATTTAAAAATTTTTAACGCACCTAAATTAAAACAAGTTAAAGCTGGCTTGTTAAGCCAAGATCATAATCTCACAATTTTCAACGCACCAAACCTTACTGATGTTGAAGAGGAAGAACACTTTCTTATGTCCTCAAAAAACATAAAAGAATACAACTGCCCAATAACACCACAAGGCTATGAAAGTGTTTTGGATAAAATAAAATTTAGAATGATTGCAAGAAAATCAAAAAGACAAAAGAAGACAAAAGAAGATGCTCCAACAAAAAACTAAACAGCAAAAAAACAGCCAACAAAAATGGCTGTTTTTTTATAATTCAACTTTGGTGTTATACATAACTTTTTCAACTTCACGAATGATTTTGGACATTGTTTCAACAACCAACACAGGGTCTCTCCCAACAGAAGTTTCTCCAGAAAGCATTGTTGCGTTTGCTTCTTCATAGATTGCGTTTGCAACATCATTAACTTCTGCTCTTGTTGGACGAAGAGAATATGTCATGCTTTCAAGCATTTCGGTTGCAACAATCACAAACTTTCTTCTAACATTGCAAAGAGAAATGAGTTTCTTTTGAATCATTGGAACTTTTTCAATTGGAATTTCAACCCCAAGGTCACCACGAGCAACCATAAGCCCATCACATTCTTTCAAAATTTCACCAGCGTTCTTAACACCTGATTCATTTTCAATTTTGGCAATAATTTTCACATAGTCACATTTCTTTGCTTTCAAAAACTTTTTAACATCTTTCACATCTTGAGCACAAGAAACAAAAGATAGTGCCAAATACTCTGGCTTGTTTTTCATACCAAACAAAATGTCATTTTTGTCTTGTTCAGAAAGATATGGTGCTGCTGGAACAACCCCTGGAACATTAAGGCTCTTGTTGTTTGAAAGTTTTCCGCCAAACAAAACTTTGCAGACAATGTCTGTGTTGGTCACTTCCATAACCTTGAATTTCAGTTGGCCGTTGTTTCCCAAAATTGTGTCACCTGGTTTGACTTGGTTCACAAGAATTTTGTAACGAAGTCTAACTTCTTTTTCGTTTCCCAAAACACCACGAGTGGTTAATGTGAACTTTTGACCTTTTTTGAGTTCAACTTCATTTTTCTCAAAAGTTCCAATTCTAATTTCTGGACCTTTTGTGTCAATCAAAAGCCCTAGGCCTTTTTTCCTTAATGGCTTTGCGGTGTCGATTAGTTTTTGAAGCGTTTCATATGTTCCATGGCTCATGTTAATTCTTGCAACGCTCATTCCTGCATCAAACATTTTTTGCATTGTTTCAAACTTTTCACAAGCAGGCCCTAAAGTGCAGATTATTTTTGTGTTAACTCTTTCTTCTTCAACTTTTGGCTGCTTTGCTATCGCTTTCACTGCAGGTTTTTTTGCCACTGTTTTTTTTGCTGGAGCCTTTTTGGTGGCTGGCTTTACAGCAGGTTTTTTTTCAACTTTTTTTGTTTTTGTTTTCTCCATATATTTCCCCTCTTTATTTTTAACAGAATGTTTTGATTATAGCAAACTCAAAAAACATTGTAAACAATTTTTAAACAGATTTTGCCTCGTTTCAAAAATTATATGAAAAAACAAACACAAAAGTCAAATGTTTAAAATGTTTTATATAGTAAATATTTGTAATATGAAAAAATTATTTATCTTAATTGTTGCCTTTTTTTGTTTAATCGTCATGAAAAGCCCCTTTTCGCTTTCGGAGCTGTCTCAAAATTATCACGCAGAGCACACATTCTATTCCACACAAAAAATAAATCAAAAAGAAACAAGCATCACAAAAAATGGAAATGGCTATTTGATTTCCACAAACTCTCGAAACGCAAAAAATGTTTTTCAAAGTCTGGAAAAAGAAAAACTGCACGGCGAAAGTTTTTGTTTTGCTGGAACCGAAAAAGATATTCCAAAACTTTTGCACTCACTTTGTGCAAAACCAGTTAGAGAAGAAAGGTTTGATGACTTTATAATTTTGTACGCCAGTTCTCCAAAAATAGCAAACTATGTTGTTGTGAACAATGAAAAAGTGAACATACAAATTGCATACAAAAACAAGGTTATAACAGTTGGAACACCAATAATACTTGGAAGTTATTAAAATTTACATAAATTTTCACATTTTTTTAACTTTTATGTTTAAAATTTTTGCAAACTGTCAATAAGTTTATCAGCAAATGGCTTAGCATTTGAAAGGAGGATTTATTTTAATGGAAGAAGAAACTAAAAAATTCCCAAGGCTTAGAAAATATGGTTATTGGATATTCTTAGTGACAGCAATTTTGGTTCTTGTGCTTGTTGCGGTGCTGTCTGCCCAAAAAGCAAAGGGGCCAATCACACAAAACATTTCAATCGAACCAGAAACAGAAAGTTTTGTGTCCGCTGAACCTGTGAGGTTTTTGTCGCCACTTAGTAGTGTTGACGTCATCAAAAACTACTCAAACTCTGCTCTGCAATATTCCAAAACACTAAAGCAGTGGGAGGCACACAAAGCAATAGACTTTTTGGCAGAAGAGGGAACTGATGTGTTTGCTGTGCTAGACGGAACAATAACAGAAGTCAGTTACAACTATTTAATGGGCAATGTTGTGAAACTCGATGTTGGCAAAGGACTTGTTGTTGTTTACAAAAGTCTTCAAAATGACCCACCAGTGAAACCTGGCGACAAAGTTAAACGCGGAGATGTGATTGGAAAAGTTTCTGCAACTGCAAAAAGTGAAGCAAGCGATGGCCCACATTTGCACCTAGAAACTTGGCTTAATGGCGAAAATGTTGACCCAAATGAATATCTAGACCTAACCGAAAAAGAAAGTGAATAAAAAATAGAGCACCACTGCTCTATTTTTTGTTAATTTTGGAAGCGTCATTATTCATGCCAAATTTAACCGTTTGAAAAACTTTTTTCCAAAACTCTTCTCTTTGCTGTATGTATTCTTTTTTTGTTTTCATGTCAAATATTTCCAAAATTGAATATGTGAAATTATTTATAATATAATTCTTATTGCACTGTTTTAATTCTTCAAATGTTTTGTTACCACCAGTTAAATTTTTAATATCAGCATATGACGACCATCTCTGCCAAATCCCCTCACCATCACCAGATGCTGAACCAACATAAAGTTTGCCTGTTGCTTTATCAGTTATCACATAAACCCCCTTAACAACAGATAACGCATTTTTCCATTCGGGAGCGTCCATTTTTAATATTTTTTGCAAATCAGCATGAGTCAATAAAATGTTATTATATCCTGGAAATTTGCCCAATTTAGCAGATGGTGATATCT
>JAEETG010000074.1 GCA_016290255.1 Clostridia bacterium | reverse complement strand
TGCCACAAAGAGGTTGGCAAGATCATTAACAAGGCTCATATCATTTTCACTTAGGACCTCAATTAAAATTTC
Organism: Clostridia bacterium; assembly: GCA_016290255.1. Taxonomy (GTDB): domain Bacteria; phylum Bacillota; class Clostridia; order Christensenellales; family UBA1242; genus UBA7584. The sequence goes on along the minus strand of JAEETG010000074.1, from coordinate 3,100 downwards.
CAGGTCATCAAATGTTTTGTCTGTTTCAATGAGATCCAATAGGCTAGTGCTTTCAATATCTTCTTTAATTTCATCAATTTTGTCTAACAAGTTTGCCTTTCTTAAAATGTCTTTAATTTCTTCGAGTGTAATAGATAGGCACAAGCCTTTATACTCAACATACAAAACTTTGCTCAAATAGGTGAGAGTGAGTTCACTTCCAAAGAGTTGTGTTTGAACTTGTGCTGCACTTAAGAAGATGTCTTCTGTGTTTAGTGAAATGGCATAATCTAGTTCAATTTGTTCGCTATTAGCATTAACTATTGCTTTTCCAGAAAGTTCTTTGTTTTCATAAAGTGAAGTAGCAAAGTTAATTATAGGTTCAAGGTCTTTGATGTTATTGTATCCTTGTGGTGCTTCTATGTTTAATTCTTTGTTGAGTTTTAGGTTTGCAACAAGTGTTAGCTTATTATATTCAATTTGAATTTGATTTTCGTTTGAGTCAACAAAGTTTAAAGAAACATTTCCACCATTTTTGAGTTCTATTTCAAGTTTTTGTGCGTCTAAACTAATGTTATTCAAAATGCTTGAAATATCTAATTCTTGAGGAAGTTCTGGAACATTGAAGTTAATATTTGCTGTTGCAAATCCAATCAATTTTTCAACCATTTCTTTTACTTCTGGGTTGTTGTTAACAAAATTTGTTAGAGTTTCAACAATGTCTTTTGCGTTTTCAATGTTTCCAAAAACTTTTATGTTGTTATATTTAACATATAGTGTTTCATTAATATACACAACTTCCAAATCATTTTCAAGCAGTTTTGTTTTCAAAACAATCTTTGGATCAGACGCAAAGTCGGCAGAAACTTGAACATTATATTTGTGACCGTCATAGTCTAAACTAATTGTTCCATCACATTTTTTGTCTAACAAAAGGTTTTGAGCAAAGTTTAATTTTTCAATAACTGTTTCAACATCAACATAGTCAGTTTTGTCAATTTGTTTTGGCTCAATTGTTCCTTCTTTTGTTTTGAGCGTCACAAGTGGCTTTGATGAATTTTCCTCAAACACCTCAATTCCACCAAGTTTGTGCTCGGCGTTTTCAAATAGGTTGATGCTGTAGCCCATTGTATCGATTGAATACATTTTCAAAGTGATTGGGTCGTTTTCCGCACTCAACGCACTCACAATGTTTTGGCAAGAAACAAGATTTGAAATTTGTGTTAGGTCAAAATTCTTAATTGAACCAAGAAGAGTTTTTATGTCTGGCATGTTTTGAGTGATGGTGAAAGCCTCTTCTGGAATTAATCCATTTAGTTTTTGGAACAAGAAGTCTTTTTCTGCTTTAACTTTGATTCCAAGAATGTCCAAATAAGCGGTGTCGTTTTGATAAATTATTGTTCCCTCAGCTCCGGCAGCATCAAAGTTTGCTTGAAGAAGAAGTGGGCTCAAAGATAGTGTTATGTCGGCACCAAGGTTGATGCTTTCATAATTGGCACTGGCTTCAAAACTTATGATTCCATTTTTTAGTGATGAAAGGGCCATGTTCGCAAGAGAAACAACATTTGTCATATCATTAAATTGAAGTTGATCTTCTGTTGGAACAATAATTAAGTTTTCTGGAGTTAGGTTTGTTTTTGCAAAAAATGATAACTTAAAGTTAGGGCTTGCAAACTCTTCACTTGGTTTTAAATATATTTTTGTTGGGAAATAGTCTAGGTTTGCTTCAATCACAGCAGTTCCAAGCCCAGATATTAAATCATCTAGTGGGAAATAAACTTCATAGTGGTCTTCAAATTTCTTTTCTGAAGCTTTTGTCACAAGTGATTGAAGTTTGTCCATCGAAATTGAACTAATGTCAAAAGGAAGTTTGATATCTTGAATTATTGGGCTAACAAGTGCCATAGCTGCGTTTAAGTTTTCCGAAATGTTGTTTGCCTCAAATTTTAGGCTTTGTTCATCAATGGAAAAGTAAACAATGTCATCTTTATATGTCAGGTGAACTTTTGCTGGTGTTTCGTTTATAACAAGGTTTAAGTTCACATCAAAGTCTATGGCATTTGTTTCTTCATTAAGGTCCATAACAAAAGTTCCATCAGCAGAAACTTTCATGTCATCATTTTCAAAAGAAAGGTTAAATTCAACTTCAACATCTCTTGCGTTCATAATGGCAGAAACAACTTTTCCAGTTGCAGATGTTTCCAAAACTGCATCTTTTGGGGTAAATGAAAGAATAGTGAAACTAGCCCCCGCGATGAGAGCCACAATAAACATAGCTAAGTATTGCCACCAAACTTTTACCATATTCTTATTTCACTTCCTTATCTTTTTTATTTATAATTATATTCTTGTGATAGTTTCGAAGGGCATGTCACTGGGATAACCCCATATCGAACGTTATATGTTTCATCAATGTCAACATGCCTTAATCTATATTGATCATCAACAGTGAATGTGATTTTGCAACTTTCCACGTCGGTTACAGTCACGCCACTCATTGCTGAAATCTGTTTCACATAGCGTGTGTAGGCCATCAGTCTAAATTCATCTGTTGATTGAGTGTTGTATTTTGTTTTTAAAGTTATTGTTGCTGTGTAATGGTTTTCGCCTTCAACAGTTGTTTTTGTGAACATGCTTGCTTCGCTAACAGTGCTTGAGCAAACAACATATGGCGAAATCCAAGCAGGAACACCTCCCCATTCGGCTTGATATTCATCAACAGTCATGTCTTTTGGCGGATTCCACTCAGTTGCAAACTCTTTTCTTGCGTCTTCTTCTGTTTCTTCATCAAAAAATGTTAAATCTTTTGGCGTTCCACTATATTGTTTTATGGAATCTGTTGCCGCGTCATACACAGTTTTTGTTGCAAGCGAGATGAGTGAGGAAACGCTGGCTGCAACTTTTGTTCTTTTTGTGCTTGAGATTGTTGTGATGTTTGCAACTGTTTGGTTAACTCCCATAACTTGAAGGGCACCAGTTTCAATAATTTGAATGTTATGCTCGGTTGCATGCTTTTCTGCATACATAAACACAAGTGTTGGATCATAGCTGTTTGGAGCTTTTGCTGTGTTAATGTCATTAACTTTTGCGTCATCTTTTTGATAGGCCGCTTCAATTTGAG
>JAEETG010000073.1 GCA_016290255.1 Clostridia bacterium | reverse complement strand
TGAAAGCATTTTTTGCTGTGTGCTTGTTCCCAAAACGGTGATAACATCTAAATATTTTATGTTCCCACGAGAAAAGCTTGAACACATGTCTGCAATAGACAAAGCATCTCTCACACTTCCGTTTCCCGCTCTTGCTATTGCTGAAATTGCATCATCTTCAAAAGATATGTTGGATTTTGTGAAAACCCCTTTAATTAGGTTTTCCATCGTTTTTTGCCCAATAAGTTTAAAGTCAAATCTCAAAACTCTTGAAAGTATTGTTGCTGGAAGTTTTTGAGGCTCTGTTGTTGCGAGTATAAATATTATATGTGCTGGTGGCTCTTCTAGTGTTTTTAAAAGAGCATTAAACGCACTGTCTGTGAGCATATGAACTTCATCAATTATGTAAACTTTATATTTCCCATAAATTGGCGGATATTTCACCTTGTCACGAATATCTCTTATTTCATCAACTCTGTTGTTGCTGGCCGCATCAATTTCAATTATGTCAATATTATTTGAATTTTCAAGATTTTTGCAAACCTCACAAGAAAAACATGGTGAGCCATTTTTTGGGTGCAAACAGTTCACAGCCTTTGCAAATATTTTTGCAACACTGGTTTTTCCCGTTCCCCTGCTTCCACAAAACAAATATGCATGCCCAATTTGCCCCATTTCAATCTGGTTTTTTAGTGTGCGTATGATATGGTCTTGCCCAACAACTTCGTCAAAAGTGTTTGGTCTAAACTTACGATATAGTGCTAGATACATTTTCTTCCCCCAAAACATTTTGTAATTTTTGTTTTATTCTTGCAATTGCATTTGAAATGCTTTTCACATCTTTTGAAAGTTTTTGTGAAATGTCACTGTGATTAAACCCTTTTAGGTATAAAAACAAAACATTAAACTCAAACTCACTTAACTCTTTTTTGATTATGTCACTAAGTTCTTTTTTCTCTTCTCTATCAATATAGCTTTCCTCTGGATTTAGTTCATCACTCAAAAGATATATTCCACTGTTTTTGTCCTCAAGAGCAATCATTCCTTGGTTTGTGATTGACAAATAGTCGTTGAGTTTTGCTCTTTCTTTTCTTAGGCTTGCCCTAATTGTGTTTTGAACTTGCCTTTTTATGCAAAGATAGGCAAAAGTTGAAAAAGTTGTTTTGCTGCTTTCTTTATAACCCTCAATTGCTTTATAAAGCCCAATCATTCCCTCTTGCATGAGGTCTTCCTCATCACCACCAACCAAAAAATAACCACGAGCGATGCTTGAAACCATTGGCTTAAAGTTATTTAATAGACAATCCAAACTTTTGTCATCACCATTTTTTGCTTTTTGGAGCAAATCAACAATTTCTGCCTGATTTAACATTGGTTTTTATTTTCTCCTTTGTCTTATTACTTCAAACACTGCAATTCCACATGCAACGCTGGCGTTTAAGGAATTAACCTTTCCAAACATTGGAAGAGTTAACACTTTGTCACAATTTTTCTTCACAAGTTCTGATGTGCCATAGCCCTCACTTCCAATAACAATGGCAACTGGCCCTCGTAGATCTTCGGAATAAAAATCTTCTCCACCAAGTTCGACTCCATAAATCCAAAGCCCATTTTGCTTTAGTTTTTCAATTGCATTATTTAAATTGCTCACCTTTGCAATTTTCACATAACTAATTGCACCGGCACTTGTTTTTGTAACCGTGTGATTAACTTCACAAGCATTGTGCTTTGGAATAATGATTCCATGAACGCCCGCACACTCACAAACACGAACAACACTTCCAAGGTTGTGGGGGTCTTCCACTTTGTCGAGAATCACAACAAATGGCTGCTGACCTTTTTGCTCTGCATAAGACAAAATGTCTTCCACTTCGCAATATTTATAGTCTTCCGCATTTAGTGCAAACCCCTGATGATGCGCCCCGTTTGTTTTTTTGTCTAAAAAGTTTTTATCAACAAACACAAGTTTTGCATTTTTCTTTCTAACCAAATTTGAAAAATCTTTGTCTAAAGTTTTTGCTAAACTTTTGTTAACCCAAACTTCAAAAACTTTTTCACTTGATCTCAAAGCCTCTAAAACTGCATTTTTTCCACAAACAATCATAATTCCACCTCAAAAGAAGTTTTAAGCACTTCATTTAGCCTTTTTTCGTTTTTTGTTAGATACAAATATCCCAAAAGAGCTTCAAAGGCTGTTGCTTTTTTATAGTCCGCCAGTCCTGCGTTTTTGCTTTTACTTGTTGTGTGAGCATTTTTTGCCCTACGCACAACGCTTTGTTCTCTTTCGGTTAAGCCGTCAATCAAGCAATCCAGCATTTTTGCCTGTGATTCAGCTTTAACAATCTTTGTTGCCATTTTGTGAAACTTCCCTGATTTGGCAAAAACGTCAATCACTTTTGTTCTAGCAAACAAAGAAAACAAAGCATCTCCAACAAAAGCAAGGCTTGTTGATGGCATGCTGAAAACATCTTCTTCCCTATAATCAAACTTCTCAAAATCAAATTTCATACAAACATTATATCACAACGCAAAAATAAAAACAACTAGAAACTTTTAATTGTTTTCGGTCATTTTTATATCAAAAAAAGAAACAATTCCACAAAAAATTTGATAAGCAAGCTTGTTTTGATATTCTTCACTCAAAAGAAGCGTTTCTTCTTCACTGTTTGAAAGATATCCGCACTCAACCAAAACTCCAGGTTTATCAGTGCAAGTTAAGATGAAAAAATCTCCTTTCGACGGGGTTTTTCTTGCTTCAACCAAATTGTTCACAAAAAGTTTTTGCATGTTTTCAGCAAGCCCTTTACTAATTTCGCTGTTTGGCTTATAAAAAACCTGAGCGCCACGCGCTTTACTATCGCCAAAATAGTTCATGTGAACACTAACAACAAGTTGAGCGTTTGAGTTTTGAATTATTTTTCTTCTTTCTTTCATATCTTTTTGTTTAAACCCATGCACAAATGTTTCATAAAGCCCATCTTCTGTTTTTCTTGTTTCTATCACATCAACTCCCAAAGTGTTTAAGAGTTTTTTAATCTTTTTTGTGACAGCCAAATTTAAATCCCTTTCATAAACACCAGATTTTCCCCTGCTCCCACCATCAATTCCGCCATGACCAGCATCTAAGACAACACAATATTGTGACTTTGGAACAGCGGAAACAAGGCTTGAAACTGAATAAGCCATAATTGAACTTATTGCAATTAGACAAACCAACAAGAGCACTCTTAACATATTTTTGTTAATAAAAAAAAGCATATAAAATTATATGCTGTTTTTCTTGTTTTTAATAACATTGCATAAATTTATTTCTTGCTTTTTTCTTTTCTTCTTTTGTCGTTGATGATTTCAAGTGCTTTTTCATCAATAACTTTTATTCCCTCTTCTTCGGCAATCTTAACCATTTGA
>JAEETG010000072.1 GCA_016290255.1 Clostridia bacterium | reverse complement strand
TGAGCGGAAGTGGAATGAAAGGGCTTGCTGATTTAGAAAGTAACAAGCAAGGAAAAGAGAGTTCTTTTTATCCACACAAAATCTATGAAAACTGCATTCCACACATTGATAAATTTTTGGATAATGGTTTTTCAAAAGAAGAGATGAAAATGGTTCAAGAAACACAAAAAATTTTAAGCAAAAAAATCAAAGTAAATGCAACATGTGTTAGAGTTCCAATTTCATTTTGTCACAGCGTTTCTGTTTTTGCGAAATTTGAAAAAGAAGTTGACATAAATGTTGCAAAAAAGGCTCTTAAAAACTTTGACGGAATCACTCTTTTTGACAGCCCAAAAAACAATATTTACCCAATGCCAATAATTGCAAAAAACACCGATAGTGTTTACGTTGGAAGAGTTAGAAAAGATTTGTTTTGCAAAAAGGCACTTTCAATGTTTGTTGTTGCAGACAACATAAGAAAAGGCGCGGCAAGCAACGCAATTGAGATTTTGGAAGAATTGTTAAAATAAATAATCACTTTAAATAAAAAACAAAAAGAAAAATCTTTTTGTTTTTATTTTTTCATTATTTCATCAATAAGTTTTTTTGTTATTTTGTCAACGCCTTTGAAGTTCATATGCTGAATGTATATATTTTCTATTTTTCTGTGAACCTCTTTTGCTTTTTGAAGAGAAAACTGAGCCTTTGTTTGAACAATTTTTATTAGTTCTTCATCGCAGCAAACATGCCCGTTTTTGCCATCACTTTCTCCACAAATTATTATATCTTTTTCTGGAAGAACAATTGCTGAAATCATCTCCGGCATAACACAGTTTTTTAATAACAAAACATCATACCCAAAGCCACATAGTTTTTCTTTCAAAATTTGCATCATTTGGTTTAAACAAAAAATATCTTTATTTATTTTAAAAACTTTTTCATAACTGTTTTCTTCAACAAAGTTTTTTATTCCATTTTCCTGAATTGCATCAAAAAATAATTCTCGAACTTTTGATTCTTTGTTTTGCTCTTTTGCATTTATTTCTTTTAATATTTTTTGAATTTCATCAAAAAACACACTATTTTCAAATTTTTTGTGATTATTTTCTTGTATTTTTTGCAAAGCGTATTCGCCTCTTAAATATCCATATAAATCTTTATAATATTTTTGCTTTAATACCATCATGTTTTCTATTTCATTTTTATATGTTTTAATCTTGTCATCAACAAAAATTCCAACATCCAAAATTCTTCCATTAACTCCAGGAAGAGAAACTTCTTGCACGTGAGGAGCTGTGCCGTCAACAATGGAAATATTTTTTTCACAAATTCTCACACCATCAAAACTGTTTATATCTGTTGAACAATGAAAGCACTCAACAGAAAAGCCCTTTTCATCAAAAAACCTTGCAACCTTTTTCATAATTCCACTTTTGCCCGTTCCTGAGCCACCTTTAATAACGTATGTAAACCCACCGCATTTGGCGTTTTCAAAAAGGCTCATAAACCCAACCCCAGTGTTTGCACTTGCAAAATAATGTTTTAAACTCATATTAAACTCCTTTTGTTTTCACAAATATTTTATATGCAACATAAACTGAAAATGGAGACACAATCAAATGAAAATATTTTTAGATTATTTAGACAAAAGAACAAAATTTTTGAAAACACTATTAAATGATTATAAAACCATGGAAGCAACGAAAGATAATTTTTTGAAAGCAGAAAAAGGTGACTTCATTATTTTCCCACCAAACAAAAAATGGAATGAAGAAGAAATTAATTCTCTTCCAGAAAAAATAACGCTGTTTTGTGGAAAAGTGGATAACTGTTTTTTGAAAACACTCAGCGAAAAGAAAATAAAACACATAAACTTTTTAGACGATGAAAACTTTGCCATTGAAAACGCGCGCCTCACAGCAGAGGGGGTTCTATCTTTAATCATTGAAAATTCACCACGCTCGTTTTTTGAAAACAACATTTTGCTTCTAGGTTGTGGAAGAATCACAAAATCTCTTGCAATGATTTTTGCAAAACTTGGAATAAAATTTTCTATTGCTTGTTTTAGTGAAAATGGCTATTTTGAGGCTCACTATTTTTGTGACAAAAATTATTTTGAATATGAATTTTTGAGTGATATAAAAAACTTTGACATAATTGTTAACACCCGCCCAATTGAATTTTTTGATGAAGAAAAAATGAAACTAATTAAAGATGACACTTTGTTTATTGAAACAGCATCAACAAACTGTTTGAACGAACAAAAAGCAAAACATTTTTCATACCTCAAAGCGCCAGCTCTTCCACAAAGATTTTGCTTTGAAAGCGCCTCAAAACTTTTACTGAAAAAAATTTTAGGAGAAATTAAATGAAAAACATAGGATTAGCAATAACTGGCTCATTTTGCACACACGAAAAAATATTGGAAACAATAGATAAATTAAAAGACAAATATAACATTATTCCAATTGTGACAAACTCAGTTAAAAAAATCAGCACACGCTTTGGAAAGCACGATGAATTTTTAAAAAAATTGGAAGAAATCACAAAAAATAAAGTTATAAAAACAATTGTGGAAGCAGAACCACTTGGCCCACAAAATAAAATTGACGTTTTGGTTGTTGCACCTTGCACAGGAAACACTCTTGCAAAACTTGCTTTGGGCATCACAGATAATGCTGTTTTAATGACGGCAAAAGCTCATCAACGAAACAACAAACCAATTGTTGTTGGAATTTCCACAAATGACGCATTGGGATTAAACTTAAAAAACATTGCAACACTTTTAAACTCTAAAAACTTTTTCTTTGTTCCTTTTTATCAAGATTCCCCACAAAACAAACCTAAATCGCTTGTGGCAAACTGGGAACTAATGGAAGAAACAATTGAAAAAGCTACTTTAAAAGAACAAATTGAACCAATATTTTGTAAACCATAGGAGAAAATTATGATTTTTAAAGGAAATTGCACCGCCCTTGTCACACCATTTACAAAAAGGAGTAAAGTAAACTTCAAAGTTTTGGAAAAACTTATTGAAAACCAAATTAAAAATGGCACAAAAGCAATACTCATATTGGGAACAACTGGCGAAAGCGTGACATTAACTGAAAAAGAAAAAATTGATATTGTGAATTTTGCAAAAAAAGTTGTAAATAAAAGAGTTCCACTTATTGTAGGAGCAGGAAGCAACAACACAAATGAAGCAATCAGGTTAAGCCGATTGTTTCAAAGCCTTGGGGCTGACGCCATCCTCTCAATCACTCCATATTACAACAAAACAACTCAGTTTGGGCTCATAAAACATTTTTCCGCCATTGCCAAATCTGTTGATATTCCAATCATTTTATATAACGTTCCATCAAGAACTGGGGTTAACATTTTGCCCCAAACAGTTTTTGAACTATCCAAAATATATAACATTGTTGGAATTAAGGAAGCAAGTGGAAACTTGAACCAAATTTCCAAAATCATACATCTTTGCCCAAAAGATTTTGCCGTTTACTCTGGAGATGATTCTTTAACGCTTCCTTCGCTATCTGTTGGCTCACAAGGAGTGATCAGCGTTGCAGCAAATGTTTTCCCACAAAAAATCAACAAAATGTGTGAATTATTTTTTATTGGGAAAACTGAAGAAGCAAAACAAATTCACCAGCAAATGCTTGAAACATTTGAAATTCTTTTTTGCGAAGTTAATCCAATTCCAGTTAAAGCCGCACTCAACATAATGGGTTTTTGTGTTGGAAGTTTAAGACCCCCACTTTTGAGCATTTCAAGAAAAAACTATTATAAACTTAAAGAGATAATAAAAAAAGTTGGTGATTAGCCAACTTTTTTTATGCAACAAATTGTTCAAATTTGTCTTTCTTTTCTTCTAGGGCAGCTGGAACTGTGTCAATTCTATAAACGCTTTCACTATAATCTTCCTCGTGTTGCCCCATATAGCCGCTACGTTTACAACTATATGTTTTTGGACTGTCTTCAACCCTCTTCATAAGTTCCTGTGATTGTTTATTGTAATCTTCAACTGTAAAGAAAATTGAAACTCCACTACTTCGCTTTTCACTTTTGTTCACTTCTGCAGCAACTCCATCAACAAACGTTTTCATAAGTTGATCATAAACACTTTCTGGAGCATCTGGAGAGTTTGAAACTGAAACCAAAAGTTCTGTGTCACCAGAAATTAGTGCCCTTCTTCCAACATAGTGTAAAGATGCAATGTCTTTTTTGTCAGGAGAAACTGCAACATACTCCCCAAAAGGAACAACACTGTTTTTTCTTTTTCTTTGAACAATATCAAACCATGTTTCATTGTCTAATGCCAAATATTTTGCTTGGGCCTTTCTGATTTCTCCATTTCCAACTTCCAATTTGATTGAATTTACGAAAAGTTCTTTGTCATCATCACTAACTTGTTCAAGTCCACTAACGAAAACAATGTCTTCCCCATTAATTTTTCTTCTGAAAGCCCTAACAGCAACAATATAATTTTCTTGTTTTTTAAATGCGTAAATAGAACCAACCAAATTTTTTTCTTTTTCAACAAACATAATATTACCCCTCACTCATTTTGTATATTAAAAAGCTCTTTCGCTTTTTTCATTATTCTTTTGTGCTGATGAATTTCCTTTATTTTGATTGCCATCAATATTAAGCATGGCGTCATCGTGCTCCCTCTCATCAAAAACTTCTCTAATTTTTAGATCATCTGTGAGCCTGAAGAAAACCCTATTGCACTTGTGGTATGCCTCATAGTTTTGCTCCAGTGTTGTGCTCCTATCTTTTTGAATGGTTGCTTTGTGAGTTTTGTCATCAATAACAACCCTCATTCTGCCAGCAAGTTCATAGCGACCATTTTCCCCAACTTTTTCATAATCAATTCCAACATGTGTTACATCTTCAACACTTTTAATACAAACAAAAAATCTTTCACTACCTTTTTCCATCATCTTTCCCCCAAATACTTTATTCAAACTCAAAAATAAATCGTGTTGAATATTTAGTCTTTTTTCTTTTTGTTACAGTATTTTGCTGGAATGCCGCCAAAATTATGCAGTAAAGTGCTAAAATTTTGACACTAAGTCCAAAAACTTATAACTTAAGTTTTTATTGTGCTAAAATGTTCAAGGGCAATTTATTCTAAGCTTTTATATCAAGCAAAAACAAGCAACTTTTGTTTCCCTTTTTACCCTGTTTGTATTCTAACATAGGGGGTGCTAAAAGTCAATACCCATTTTTTAACTTTTTCAAAAATTTTTTAAACTCTTTGGGCATAGACAAAAAATGAATTATGTAAACTAAAATTTAGCATACAACGCAGATTTTTTCTTGCATTTTATTTTTGAGTGTGATATGATTTAAATATATTTTAATATATTTAGGAGTTTTATTTTGTCTGAAATCAAGAAGATTGATGTTGCCAGCAATGTTTATGAAAACTTTGACTACTCTAAAAGTGTTGAGTTCATAAAAAGCCAGGCTGGCGACAGAAAAAAAATATTAGACGTCAACTGCCGCAACGGCAAGCTTTTATCCCTATTAAAAAAAGAGGGGTTTGAGGTTTATGGAATAACCCCAAGCAAAAAGCATGCCAGTATTGCTGAAAAACAAGTTGACTGCCCTATAAAAAAGAAATCTATATTAAAATATAAAACAAAAGAGAAATATGATGTTATCACCTCACTATACTCTGCTTGCAATAGATATAAAAACTATATCGGAATCGACATAGCTCTTGGAAAAATGAACAAATGCCTAAATGATGATGGACTAATTATTATTGAGCTTATGAAAACTCCAAAGAAGACAAATAACCTAAGCACTGAAAACTCCACAAGCAAAATTAAACGCAAAAAAGAAAAAATAAAGGTTGTTAACACATATAAAGTCAATGACAAAGAATATAAATTTAAAAACAAATACAAAATCTTTGACGTTGAGAAAATAGAAAAAATAGCACAAAAGAATGGCTTGAAACTTGTTGACGTTTTTAGGGACTATAGCGTTAAGATCCCAGATGAATATGGCGACAATGTTCAAATGGTTTTTGCAAAAAACACTGATGAAACGCAAAAAGAAGCAAAAAGAAGAAGGCGTCAGTTTGTTACAAAAAGGGGAAAAGTTAAAATCCTTTCCAGAAAAGTTTATTTTGCAACAATGGTTTTAATGGCTTGTTCGGGTGTTTTTGTTGGAACGCTTATTGGAGATTTTTATAACTCAAACTTTGCAAATGCATCTAACTTTGAATACACAAAAGCTCAAATTGAAGCAGCATACCAAAAAGATGACACAAAAGTTAATGACATTAACACAGCAAAAGCTCCAAATAGTTATGATCCAACACTTGTGTTTATGTATGCAGAAAAACATGCAACAGAACATAACATTCAAATTATTGAAACTGGTGCCCTTCAAGTTATGGGGGTTAACCAAACAGTTGCAAACATCACAACAATCTCAAGCACAAAAAGAACAAAAGTTGCAGCCAGTGTTTCCTCACTCATCTCGCTTGCAACAAAAACTGTGTATGACGCGGCAACAGATTCCATAAAACAATATAGTGGAAC
>JAEETG010000071.1 GCA_016290255.1 Clostridia bacterium | reverse complement strand
CTTGAGAAAACAAACTTGTTGCAATCTTTATATTTTTGCATCATATTTAATAATGCAAAAGTGGAACCCAAATTGTTTTCATAATACATAAGTGGCTTTTGGCAACTTTCTCCAACTGCTTTAAAACCAGCAAAGTGAATGATTGCTTCTGGCCTTTCTGCCTCAAAAAGAGCCTCAAGCCTTATTTCATCTCTCACATCAAATTCATAGAATTTTGGCCTAACGCCAGTTATCGCTTCAATTGCGTCCAAAACTTCAATTTTTGAGTTCGACAAATTGTCAACAATAACAACTTCAAACCCATTTTCAATCAATTTTGTTGTTGTGTGTGAACCAATGTAGCCAAGCCCACCTGTTACTAAAACTTTCATAAAGCACCTACCAACTGTTTTCGGTTAAAATTATACCGCAAAAACGCGTTTCTGTCAAGATGATATATCATCACATTTCAAAACCTTTCTTTAGAAAAAAAATAAAAGTGCGATTGCACTTTTATTAGATGTTAAGAAGACGAATAATCTTTTTGTTAACAATCATCCAGATTAGGTCAAGGATCCATAGAATCCATCCACCTAAGAAAATACGGATAATTCCAGCAACGATTTTACCTTCCATAAATCTGGTTACAACACCACAAATCCATGCAGTAATTGGAATAATTGCAAGAATTACGCTTACAATGTAACTCAAACCAAAATAATCACTAGAAGATTTTGCCATTTTCTTTTCCCCCTTGTTTATATACATATATATACTATCACGCAGCAAAAAATATGTCAAATAATTTATAATATTTTTTTTAATTATTTGTGATATGTTATGTTATTTATGATTGTTCCCGCACGATATAGTTGTTCCAAAAAGATAACCCTCATAAGTTGATGAGGAAATGTGAGCTTTGAAAAGCTTAGGTTGATTGAATTTTGTTTAACTTTTTTGGATAGCCCAAAACTTGAACCAATCACAAACACCAGTTCTCCCATATCTGTTTTTTGGTCAACAAAATCCGAAAGTTCTTCGCTGGTCACATGTTTTCCCTCAACGCAAAGAGAAACCAAAGTTTTCCCTCTTGCTTTTTCCAAAATTCTTTCGCCCTCTTCATCGAGGGCTTTTTCAATTTCTTTTTGAGAAGATAAAAGTTTGCTTTCAGGAATTTCTAAAATGTTTAAATCAAAAAACTTTTGAATACGCTTTTTATATTCATTTATGGCATCGTTTAGATATTTTTCCTTGATGGAACCAACGCATATTAATGTTACTTTTTTCATATAATAATATTAACAAATCAAAAGCCTTTTTTCAAGTGTTTTGCCATATTGATTTTCGACATTATGCTTGTTAGTTTGAAAAAATTTACCTTTAATACCAAGTAAACATATTGATTTTTATCTTTCTTTGTGATATAATCACAATGTTATTCTCAAAAACAAGGAGGTTAATTATGCAAAAAATGAACGAAACAAGAGACGGCGACATTGTTATTTTAAGACACCGCCCTTGTAATAATACATACGTCCAAAAGAAAGATGATGACGAAATTCTTTATTCAAAAGAAGAATGGGACTTAAAGCAAAAGAAAGAACACCTAGAAGAAATGCAAAAAGCAAAATCAGTTAAACAATCAGATTGTTTTGAAAGATATAAAAAAAGCAGAATTAAAAATATTGTTGAAAAATCATCTCAAAAAACACCAAAAAATCACAAAATAAGTGAACTGAGAAGAAAAATGCAAGCAATCAAAAACACCGTTCAAACACAAGTAAGATAAGGTTTTTGCTATATCTCGATTAAATAATAAAACCAAAAAATATAAGACCAACTAAAGTTGGTCTTTTTTATTTAATATATTCAAAGTAAGTTCGCATTTTTCACCATTAAAATATTTATTCAGCAAGTTTTTTAAAATATCTAATTTTGATACCTCATAAAACAATGTTAATGACGAACATAATTTAATTGAATCAATAACACCCAAGATTTCATAAATTGTTATATTTTCAAAATTTAATAAAATATCACAGCACTCTAAATATCTATTCCACAAAATTATATTTTTTGTATATGCTAAAGCTTCATTTACATCCTCGATTGCATAATAATTTGCAAATTCACTTTTCCCCAGCCCTTTTAATTGCGGGAATATAAACCACATCCAATGTGTTTCCTTACACCCACTTTTTAATTCTTCAAGAACTTTTCCATAAACATTATTTTGGGCGATAATAAATCGCTTCAAATTGTGTGCGTCTTTATCCATAAAACCACCTTTTCATGTTTTAATGTTTCCTATTTGCAAATGGCAATTTTCCATATTGCTTTTCAAATGTGTTTAACAATTCTTTTTCTGTTTTATCTTGGTTTTCGCACTTCAAATACCACACCTGTAATTTCTTGAAGTTTTGTATTTGACCAACACTTCTTCCGCCACGTGCAGGCACATTATTATACCCACTATTCTTTTCATCCCAGGTGTACATTTCAATATGTTCTATCATGCGTTTTCGCACAGATTTTGATTTCGATTTACCTATATATAAAATGTTCGCCTTCTCAACCCATTTTTGCTTAAGATTACAAAGTGGGTAATTAAGGTCCACCTCTTCATCTTTCTTTTTTCTTTTTGCTTTATAATAATTCTCCTCAAAATGAATATCACCAAAATCACTTGGTTTAACAATAATATATACTCCTAAATAATCTCCTTTACCTTGCTTTAATTGTTCTATTGTTCCACCAAATTCAAATTCTTTTGATAAAAATTTCATCATTTTTCCTCCTAAAAATATATTATATTGGGTGTTTTTTTATTCTCCGCAAATTTCATCATATTCATCCAAAAATGAAACAGTTTTCCCTTTTCTATCTTTATATGAAATGATGGTGTTTAGGTTCACATTTTCAACACTTTTGAAGATGTTGCCATCAATTTGATGCTCTTTGTTTGAAAGCCTCTGTGAAAGTTCTTTTATCAAATTTTTAATCACTGCCCTTTTTGATTTTTCCGCAAACTCTTCTTTTGCAATATCTTCAGTAAATTTGCAAGCACATTGCAAAAACTTTAGGTTGTTATAATCTCTAAAACGCAAAATATCTTTTTCGCGAATCAAATACATTGGCCTTATTAGTTCCATACCCTCAAAATTGTTTGAGTGAAGTTTTGGCATCATGGTTTGAATTTGGGCGCCATACAGCATTCCCATAAGGATTGTTTCAATCACATCATCATAGTGGTGCCCGAGTGCAATTTTGTTGCAACCAAGTTCTTTTGCTTTGTTATATAGGTGCCCTCTTCTCATTCGGGCACAAATATAACAAGGTGAAGAATTTATGTGAACAACATTTTCAAAAATATCTGTTTCAAAAATGGTTATTGGAATGTTGAGAATTTTTGCGTTGTGTTCAATGAGCTGCCTGTTTTCTTTGTTGTAACCTGGGTCCATAACCAAAAACACAAGTTCAAAAGGAATTTTGTTGTGCTTTTTTAGTTCCTGAAAAAGTTTTGCCATCAAAAACGAATCTTTTCCACCCGACACACAAACTGCAATCTTGTCACCTGGGTTTATGAGTTCATAGTCATTGATTGCTTTGCAGAACTTTGTGAGAAGCTCTCTGTGAAATTTTTTCCTTATGCTTTCTTCTGCTTTTAAGGTAATTTGCATGTCTGTTTGATTCACACTTTTCTTGTTCACATTTTCTTCAAGCCACAAAAGATAGCCCCCATCAACAGAAAAAACATTTGCCCCTTCTTTTTGAAGTTTTTCACAAACTCTGTGAGAAAGTTTTCCAGTTCTGCAACACAAAAAATAGGTTTTGTCCATAAGGTTTTTTGCATCCAGTTTGCTTGCTGGAATGTTTGTTGCTCCCTCAATGTGGCCAAACTCAAAAGAAGATGGCGCGCGAATATCAATTATTTCATAACTTTTTGGATCCATTTTTTTTATGTCACCAAATTTTATATCAATTTCCATAAATAGTCCTTTTATTTCCCAAATGAAATTGGTGCTTTTCTGTTACGTTTTATGTTTTGCTTTTTTTCATTTTCCATTTTTTGAACAACTTTTTTTGTGTTGACTTTTGCTGTGTCAAAAAAGAAATAGTCATCAAAGTTGCTTTGTTTAATGATGTCGGAAACCCACAATTTTTGTTTTATTCCAACAATTTGCTCCTTTTCCAAAAAGGCTCTAAAACATTTTAGGTTTAGTGTGCAGTCTGCAGTGAAATCCAAATCAGACTGAAACTTTGAAATAAGAGTTTTAATGTCACCCTGTTTCGTGAGCATTTGATAAACATTTAAAGCCCCACCGATGCTACGTATAAGTTCTTCTGGCATTTTTTTGCTTGCATTTTTTTGAACAAACTTTTCCAAATCTTCATCAAAAACAAAAGGGGCTTTTGTCTTTTTATTTTCGTTGCATATTTCTTGCAAGCCTTTCAAAATTTTCACACTTTCTTTTTTGTTAAACAACTCTGGCATAAGGCTTGTGATGTCATAAAAAGAAGAAATGTCCTTCACGGCCTGACAAACTTTTTCTTTTTCTTCTTGTGTTAATATGCTTTTTTCTATGTTCTCAATTTCTTCCGTGCTTATTTTGAAAACATTTTCTAGATATGGTTTAAGTTCTTCCATATCAAACAATTTTTGGCTGTTAAAAATCATTGTTCCAGTTTGAACTGGGAAAATTTTGTGAACTTCAACTTTTCCTTGCTCTTTGTTTTTTTCCATATGCTCAACAAATCTTTTTTCAGCATATTTTTTTGCAACCTCAAAAGAACTTGCGTGAAGCCCTGGAATTGAGTTGTTGTTATTGTGCCCCAAAAGGCTTCCTGCATTGTTAAAATTAGCTTTGACAGCAAAGTTGTTGTTTTGAGTGTTAACTCTTCCATGAAAAAGATTAATGCTGGAATCAAAGTTAACCAAAACACCCATTTGCAGCAAAGATGATATTGCTTCTTCTCTTTTTATTGCTTTTTCAACTATTTGTTGTATTTTTGCCATTTTTTATTTTCCTTTTTTCAGGGTTATTATATCACACTTATTGTTTTATTGCTATAATATTTGAAGAAAAATAAAAAAAGGTATGCAAAAAAGCATATCCTTTTTCTTACTCTTTTTCTTGCCTGCACAAAAGCAAAATTCCTGCAATTAGGCTCACAAATAACAAAGTGCAAACCTTAAAGCCAACACCAATTGGCTCTCCACTTCTTATTTTGTTGTTGGCATAAATTGTCATTGGAATGCACCAAATGAGCGGAATTAGAGCAAAACCCATGTAAATACAACCCAAAACCATAAACACAAAAGCAATAAGACCAAGTGTGTCGTTTGAATTTTGTGATGATGTTTTGTTTTCTCTAACAAACTCCTGTTCTCCCAAAGATGCACCACAATTTTGGCAAAATGCTGCGTCATCATCTGCTTTATTTCCACAACTTTGACAATATTTCATTGTTTTTCTCCTTTTAGTTATGATTCACAATATAATAACATATTCTTCCCACTTAGTCAACACATAAAAAAGCCCGTCGGGGCTTTTCTGTTACATTGGCATCTCTTGAGGCATTTGTGGCATTTTTTCATCTTCAGAAACAACAATGCTTTCTGTTGTTAGAAGTGTTGATGATGCTGACGCTGCGTTTAGAAGAGCTGACTTTGTGACTTTTGTTGGGTCAATAATTCCGCACTCAATCATGTCAACATAACGGTCGTTTAATGCGTCATAACCAAAACTTGCGCTTTCACTTGCCAAAACTTTTTCAACAACAACTCCGCCATCAATTCCAGCATTTTTGGCAATTTGCCTGATTGGTGCTTGAAGTGCTGACAAAATGATTTGAGCGCCAATCTTTTCATCGCCCTCAAGTTTTGCAACAAAGTTTTTTAGGCTTGGGCTAACTTTTAGTAGGGCAACTCCACCACCAGCAACAATTCCTTCTTCAACTCCGGCTTTTGTTGCCGCCAAGGCGTCATCAATTCTTAGTTTTTTCTCTTTCATCTCAACTTCTGTTGCGCTGCCAACTTTGATGACAGCAACGCCTCCAGCAAGTTTTGCCAAGCGCTCTTCAAGTTTTTCTTTGTCATAATCGCTTGTTGTTGTTTGAATTTGGGCTCTGATTGCCTCAACTCTTTGTTTGATTTCCTCTTTGTTTCCATTTCCCTCAACAATTGTTGTGTTGTCTTTTGTCACAATAATTTGGTGAGCTCTTCCAAGGTCATCAATGCTTGCCTCATTTAGGTTTCTTCCAAGTTCTTCACTCAAAACTTTTCCGCCAGTTAGAATTGCAATGTCTTCAAGCATTGCTTTTCTTCTGTCGCCATAGCTAGGGGCTTTCACAGCAACGCACAAAAATGTTCCACGAAGTTTGTTGATAATAAGGGTTGCAAGGGCTTCGCCCTCAACTTCGTCTGCAATAATCAAAAGTTTTTGACCTGTTTTTGCAACTTGTTCCAAAACAGGCAAAATTTCTTGAATGTTTGAAATCTTTTTGTCGGTTATGAGAACAAGAGCATCATCTAAAACCGCTTCCATCTTTTCCATGTTTGTGCTCATGTAACTTGATGCATAACCTCTGTCAAATCGCATTCCTTTCACAACTTCCAAACTTGTTTCCATGGTTTTGCCTTCTTCAACAGTGATAACACCATCTTTGCCAACTTTTTGCATTGCAAGAGAAATTAGTTTTCCAACTTCCTCATCGCCAGCTGAAATGCTTGCAATTTGCTCTATTGCTTTTTCGCTGTCTATTGCCTTGCTTTGCTTTTTAAGTTCAGAGCAAACAAAGTCAACCGCTTTTTTAATTCCCTTCTTCAAGATAATTGGGTTGGCTCCTGCTGCGAAGTTTTTGTTTCCCTCTTTGATGATTGCCTGAGCAAGAACAGCTGCTGTTGTTGTTCCATCTCCTGCAACATCGTTTGTTTTAACAGAAACTTCTTTAATGATTTGAGCACCCATATTTTCAAATTGGTCTTTGAGTTCAATTTCTTTTGCAATTGTCACTCCATCATTTGTGATGAGTGGTGTTTGGAATTTCCTTTCCAAAACAACATTTCTTCCCTTTGGTCCAAGAGTGACTTTCACTGTGTTCACAAGTGCATCAACCCCTCTTTCAAGAGCCTTTCTTGCATCTTCACCAGATAATATTTTCTTTGCCATAAACTAATCCTCCTCCAAGATTGCCAAAACATCGCTTTGACGCAAAACAATGAAAGTTTCACCGCCAAGTTTAAACTCACTTCCAGCGTATTTTGGATATATAACCTTGTCTCCAACTTTAATTTTCATAACAATTTCTTTGCCATCAATAATTCCACCATCTCCAACACTTTGAACAATTCCTGTTTGAGGCTTTTCCTGGTTGCCAGCAAGAATTAGTCCACTTGCAGTTTTGGTTTCTGCTTCTGTTTGTTTTATCACAATTCTATCAAACAATGGTTTTATTTTCATAACAATTTCCTTCTTTTATTTTTTTATCTGCACACTATAATTTTATCACATATTTCAAAAAACGCAACCAACATGCGACAACTTTTTTGCAATAATATATCTTTTTTAGCATAAATTTATTGTATGAGAAAGCAATATCATGAGGTAAAAAAGCACAAAACAGGGTTAAAAAGGCGTTTTTGGCTGAATATTGTTGTTTTAGTTTTATTTTTTCTAGTGACTTTGATATGTTTTTTTGTGCTCCCTATTTTGAAACTTGCAAATGCTTTGAGTGTGAACAACTATTTATATGAAAAAAGTTATTATTTTGTTATGCTAAACACGCAAACATCAAACAAACAAGAAGCATCAAAAGAGGCACAAAACATAAAGGCTAGAGGCGGGGCTGGTGTTCTTGTTTTTAATGAAGAGTATTTTTTGGTTGTTTCTTGTTATGATGATGAAACAAAAGCGAAAAAAGTTTGCTCATCGCTGGCACTAGATGAAAACCATTATGTTGTTGAAAAGAAAACAATTGTTTTAAACACCAAAAATATGCCTGAAGAAAACAAAACCCAATCAATGAAAACACTAAACTTTTTTGCTCAAAAAATTGAAGAAATCTACACCATTTCAAACAACTTGGATTCAAATCAAACATCTTTAATTTCGGCAAACCTAAAAATTCGCAGCATCAAATCGGAAACAAACCTTTTTTGTGACGAAAACGCAAAAAGTGAATCTCAAAACTGTTTCAAAAATCCTTTGCTAAATTTTTTTAGTGCACTTGAATATGCAAGTGACAACTCCCACCTAAACAGCGCAATCATTCCATACTCAAGCATTTTACGAGAAACAATTGCTCACAGCATTTTATCTTTTTGTGAAAAATAAAAAACCGCTTTTGCGGTTTTTCTTTACACGCCACCAAGCCAAGAGTCTGCAAGTGTTCTTTGGCTTTTTGGCAATTCAACCTTTTCCTCTGTTTCTTTTTCTTCCGCTTTCTTTTGCTCTAGTTCAACCAATTTTTCTTGTGCGGCAGCAATTCTTTCTTGCGCTTCAGCAAGGCGGCACAAAGCCTCAATTTCCATAACTTTTAGATACTCTGAGCATCCATCGCTAGTGGTGTGCATTCCGTCAACATAAAATCCACCACGTGCTGAACTTTGCATTTTAATTCCGCTTGCTGGCATAACTCTATTTTTATTATCGGCATCTTGAACAATATTTTTTATTGCATCTCTTTTGTCTTCCATGTGTTTTCACTCCTTTTATTATTTTTATTATAACACACAAAAAAACAAATTTCAATACCCAATTTTAAAAAAGAACCCAACATGTTGTTTGGATTCTTTTTGTTTAAAATTATCTTATTTCATGCTGTCTAATGAGGCTCCACAATTTGGGCATTTTTCATCGCCCAGTTTTAATCTTGATCCACAGTAGGAACACTTATATTTTTTGTTTATTTCATCGTGTCCAATTAGTGGTGGCAAACTTGTTTCTGGAACTTTTTCTTGCTCCTTTGGTTTTTTAATCTTTTTTATTATAACCATCACAAATGCAGCAGCAAGACCTAATTCAATAGCCACTAAAACAGCGATAATAATCCCCATATTGCCCGCTGACTTCTTTAT
>JAEETG010000070.1 GCA_016290255.1 Clostridia bacterium | reverse complement strand
GAAGGCGCAAGAGACTTCATTATTCCAGCAAGGCAACACCCAGGAAAGTTTTATGCTCTTCCACAATCACCACAAGTTTTCAAACAACTTTTGATGGTTGGTGGATTTGAAAAATATTTCCAAATTGCACCATGTTTTAGAGATGAAGATGCTCGTGCAGACAGGGCAGCTGGAGAGTTCTATCAACTAGATATGGAAATGGCATTTTCAACACAAGAAGATTGGTTTGAAGTTGGAGAAAAGCTCTACACAAGTTTGTTTAAGCACTTTTCCACAAAAGAAATTTCAAAAGCACCATTTAGAAGAATTCCATACAACGAGAGCATGGAACTTTATGGAACAGACAAACCAGACCTTAGAAACCCACTCATCATTCACGATGTGTCTGCTGTTTTTGCAAACACTGGTTTCAACGCATTTAAGGGAAGCACTGTTAAAGCAATTTGCGTTCCAGATTTGGCAGGGCAACCAAGGTCTTTCTACGACACATTAACAACATTTATGATAAACAACGGCTCCAAAGGCCTTGCTTGGATTAAGGTTGAAGAAAACTTGGAGTTTAACAGCCCAATTGCAAAGTTTTTGACCGATGAAGAAAAGAAAGCACTCATCAGTGAACTTGGAGCGACAGTTGGTTCAAGCATCTTTATGCTTGCTGGTAAAAAGCCAATCACAACAAAACTTGCTGGAGTTTTGAGAAAAGAACTTGGCGAAAGGCTCAACCTTTGCGACAAAAACAAATATGAATTCTGTTGGATCACAGATTTTCCACTTTATGAACTTGATGACGAAGGAAAACTTGATTTTGCACACAACCCATTTTCACAACCAAAGGGTGGAATGAAAGCATTTGAAAATGACCCACTAACAATTCAGGCTGACCAATGGGATATGGTCTGCAACGGTTATGAACTTGCAAGTGGTGCAGTTAGAAACCACGACTGTCAAGTTATGGAAAAAATGTTTGAAATTGTTGGATATGGCGCAGATGTTGTTAGAGCAAAATTCGGTGCTCTTTATGATGCATTTAAGTATGGTGCTCCACCACACGCTGGAATGGCTCCTGGAATTGACAGAACACTTATGCTTCTTTTGGATCAAAACACCATTCGTGATGTTATTCCATTCCCACTCAACAAATCTGCATTTGACCCACTTATGAACGCTCCAAGCACTGTTACTAAAAAACAACTTGAAGAAGTTCACATAAAAATTGACGTAAAAGAATAATAAGGAGAAGATATGATAACCGTAACCGATTTGGAATTATCTTTTGGTGGCGATCCACTTTTTAAAGATGTTAACCTAAAATTCACACCAGGCAACTGCTATGGTGTTATTGGTGCGAACGGTGCGGGAAAATCAACTTTTCTAAAACTCCTTTCTGGAGATTTGGAAGCCAGCAAAGGCTCAATTGAAATTCCAGAAAAAGAAAGAATGTCTGTTCTAAAGCAAGACCACTTTCAGTTTGATGAATATAGTGTTATGGACACTGTTATTATGGGCAACAAAAAACTATATGACATCATGAAACAAAAAGAAGCACTATACCTAAAACCTGATTTTTCTGAAGAAGATGGCAATCTTGCTGCCAGTTTGGAAGCGGAGTTTGCTGAAATGGGCGGTTGGGACGCCGAAAGCGACGCGGCAAAACTTTTGAACGGACTTGACATTAGCGATAAATATCACTATGAAATCATGGGAACACTAAATGGTTCCATAAAAGTTAAAGTTCTTTTGGCTCAAGCACTTTTTGGGAATCCAGATATACTTTTGTTAGACGAGCCAACAAACCACATGGACGAAAAAAGTATTCATTGGCTTGAAGACTTTTTGCTGGATTATCCAGGAACAGTTATTGTTGTGTCGCATGATCGTCACTTTTTGAACATGGTGTGCACCCACACTGTTGATGTTGACTATGGGAAAATCAAGATGTGGATGGGTAACTATGATTTTTGGTATGAATCTAGCCAACTTATGCTTCAGTTAACAAAACAACAAAACATGCAAAAAGAAAAGAAGATTGAAGAACTAAAAGCCTTTATTCGAAGATTTGGTGCAAACAAATCAATGGCAAGGCAGGCAACAAGCCGAAAGAAGATGCTTGAAAAAATTGAAATAGAAGACATGCCTGCATCAAATAGAAAATATCCATACATAAACTTCAAGTTTGAAAAAGAACTTGGAAAAGATGTTTTGGAGTTTGATAGAGTTAGTTTTTCTTTTGATGGAAAAAAACTTTTAGATAATGTGTCTTTCAGAGTGGGCCAAGGTGACAAAATTGCAATTTTGGGTGACAATGAAAACGCTGTAACTTCTCTTTTCAACTTAATGGCTGGAGAGATTATGCCAGATTCTGGTGAAATCAAGTGGGGTAAATCCACAAATGTTAGTTATCTTCCAAAAGACCAGGCAAAATTTTTCCAAACAAACACCAAAATTGTGGATTGGCTCCGCGAGTTTTCAAAAGAAAAAGATAACACTTTCCTTCGTGGCTTTTTGGGCAGAATGCTCTTTTCTGGAGATGATGCAAACAAACCAGTGAGCGTTCTAAGCGGTGGAGAAAAAGTTCGTTGCATGATGGCAAAACTGATGGTTGAGGGCGGAAATGTTCTTCTTTTGGATCAACCAACCAACCACTTGGACCTTGAAAGCATCACCGCTTTAAACAATGGCTTAATAGACTATAAGGGTGTTTTGATGTTTTCATCACACGATCATCAGCTTTTGCAAAGTGTTGCAAACAAAATTTTTGTCATTAAAGATGGAAAACTAGTGCAATATATGTGTGATTATGAAACATATCTTGATAAAACGCGTTAACAATATTGTTTGTGTAGTAATATAAAATATAGAGGTAAAAAATGAAATTATATAACACTCTAACAAAACAAAAAGAAGATTTTGTTCCAATAAACAAAGATAAAATAATGATGTATGTTTGTGGAATAACTGTTTATGCTCCAATTCATTTAGGGCACATCAGAACATACATTGCCTATGATGTTATGGCAGAATATTTTGAAAAGTTTAAGAACAAAAAAGTTTTTTATGTTAGAAATATCACCGATGTTGGCTCAGTAGTTGGTGATGCTGATGAGGGCGAAGACAAAATTGAACTCAAGGCAAATGAACAAAACATGCACCCACTGGAACTTGTTGACCTAAACATCAAAGGAGTTTGGGAAGGGCTTGACGCTGTTAGGTGTCGCCGTCCAAACATTTCTCCAAGGGCAACAGGGCATATTGTTGAAATCATCGAAGCAGTGAAAAAAATGATTGATGATGGCTTTGCTTATGTTCTTGATGGCAATGTTTATCTTGATGTTTCAAAAATTAAAGACTATGGAATTTTGAGTGGAAACACAGTTGAAAAACTTTCAGCAGGAGCCAGAATTGAGTGTGATGAAAGAAAACACACACCATATGATTTTGCAATTTGGAAAAAGGCACAGCCAAACAGTGTTCTCAAATGGAACAGCCCATGGGGGCTTGGTTATCCTGGCTGGCACATTGAGTGTTCTGTGATGAGCCAAAAATATCTTGGAAAGGTTTTTGATATTCACGGAGGTGGAAGAGAACTCCAGTTCCCACACCATGAAAACGAAATTGCTCAAAGCGTTGCTTTGGGGTATGGAATCCCAGCACATTTTTGGGTTCACACTGGAATGCTTAATGCTGAAGATGGAACAAAAATGAGTAAGTCCAAAGGAAATTATGTAACTGTTAGCGACGCACTGAAAATGTATGGTGCACAAAAACTTAGATGGCTTTGCGCTTTTTCTCACTACAGAAGTCCACTAGCTTTTTCAAAACAACTATTTGCATCAATTGATTCAGAAGCAAAAAAACTTGGTGGGTTTGTTGAAAAACTTAAAGCAAATGTGAAAGATTCTCACAACAAAAAACTTGATGAATTGTTAAATGAATTTAAAGAAAAGTTTGTTGAGCAAATGGACGATGACTTCAACTGTCCAAATGCTTTAACTGAAATTTACACATTTGTTAAAAAGGCAAATGAAGAAATTTTAAACAATCCTTATGATGCAAAAAATGTTCAAGATATTTTGGAATTTTTTGTGAAAATCGATTC
This sequence comes from Clostridia bacterium, assembly GCA_016290255.1. Taxonomy (GTDB): domain Bacteria; phylum Bacillota; class Clostridia; order Christensenellales; family UBA1242; genus UBA7584. The sequence goes on along the minus strand of JAEETG010000070.1, from coordinate 1,134 downwards.
AGTTTTCAAAGTTTTTGACTTTTTGTATGAAAAAGAAGAGAAAACAAATGATGTTGATGAAGAAAAGATTCAAAAACTAATTGATGAAAGAAACAAGTTTAGAGCAGAGAAAAATTATGCAAAGGCAGACGAAATCAAAAAACAAATAATTGGTTTGGGCGTTGAAATAACCGACAACAAGGATGGAACAACATCATATAAAATTGTGTAAAATGAAAAGATAATAAAATTAATTGATTTATTATCTTTTTTTTGTTAAAATATAAGTGTAAAAGTGGGAGAAGAATATGGAAAGAAGAGTTATTGTTGGTGTTGTTGGGAATGCTGCATGTTGGTATGAAAACTGTGACGTAAATGATAAAAAGAAATGGGACCTTGCTTATGACCTTGGAAAAAAATTGGTTGACAATGGTTACCGCGTTTTAACTGGTGGTGGAAGAGGGGTTATGAGAGCAGCCATGGCGGGTGCTCACGCAAGCAAGAGTTATCACGAAGGTGACACAATTGCAATTGGCCCAAATTATGATGAAAACGATGTGAACGATTTTGCAGATATTGTTATTCCAACTGGGCTAAATGAATATCGTGATTGCATTGTTGCAAACTGCCCAGTTGTTGTGGCAATTGGTGGGGGAAGTGGAACGCTCAACGAAATAAGTTTTGCTTGGAAGCATTGTAGGCTTGTTATTGCTTACACAAATGTTGAAGGTTGGAGTGCAACAATTGCTGGAGTTCCACTAGATAATAATCACAGATACGATTTTAAGGAAGACAAAGTTTGGGGAGTGACTAGTGCTGATGAGGTTATTGAAATCATCAAAAAATGGTCAAAGAAATATAACAAAGTTTTGGGTGGACTTGAAGTTGGAAAAGCAAAATTTGTTGAGAGAAAGAAAAGCAACTGGGTTGGCCCAAAAATTACAAAAAAGATTAACAAACTTGAAATGTGATTTTTCACATAATTATAAAAAATAGCAACCAAATGTGATTGCTATTTTTTTATTGTTCTTTTTGTTTAAAACTTATATAACCTTTCATTATTGCAATAAGTGTGAGCCAAATTGTTGAAAGAAGAACCAAAACATAAATTATGATTGAGCCAACGTTGTATCCTCCAAAAATCCACTCAACAAG
>JAEETG010000069.1 GCA_016290255.1 Clostridia bacterium | reverse complement strand
TTTTTGGCTGGAGCTTTCTTGGCAGCTGGTTTCTTTGCTGCAGCAGGTTTTGCTGCAGGTTTAGCAGCGGCTTTAGTTGGAGCTTTTTTAGCAGCAGGCTTTTTAGCAGGAGCTTTCTTTGCTGCAGGAGCCTTTTTAGCAGCTGTTTTAGCTGCAGGTTTTGCAGCAGCTTTAGCAGCAGGCTTCTTAGCAGCAGCTTTAGCAGCAGGTTTTTTAGCTGGAGCTTTTGCTACAGTCTTTGTTTCTTTTTTGGCAGCAGGTTTTGCTGCAGGTTTCTTTGCTGCAGGTTTCTTAGCAGCAGGCTTTTTAGCAGCTGGTTTCTTAGCAGCTGGCTTTGTTGTTTTCTTGGTTTCCATAACCGCCTCCATAGTGATATTTTTAATCTGTTTTTCCAATTTGGAATCCGATTTTTTGCCGTTTTTCTTTTTGTATTCGGCAACAGACTGAACATTTATTCCTTCGATGAGTGGTGTTAAAGAGCTCTCTTCAACTTCTTCAACAGTGTTGTCACCAATAATTTGTTGGAATAATGCCTTTTCTTGATTTGTGAGAAGTGATTGCCAATCGATGATTGAGAATTGCATGTCAACAATCAAGAAATAACTTTGTGTTGTGTCTCCATTTTTTTGTTCTGCTTTGATTTGTTTGATGATTTGTTTTTTTGCAACCATCAAGTCTTCTGGTGACAAAAGTTTTTTGTTTAGTTCCACCAAACATTCAAAGCATTCAAGCCTTTGTGAGTGAAGCCAATCGTCTTCCTCAAGCAAAATGTCTCTCACTTGTTTTAAGTTTGCTGAAGTGAAGAAGTTTTTGTTGAAGTAGGCCTCAACAAAGTATACTATGCTTGAAACGAGCTCTGTTCTTCCATAGTCAACTTTGTTCTTTTTTGCTTCTTCAAAAACTTTTATTGCAACATCAAACAAGTTTTTGATTGTTGTTTTGTTTTCAATATCAAACTCAGAAATCAGAGTTGAAAGCTCCAAACTATCCAAAATCATGTCAACAACAATTTCAGAATAAAGCGTGCTTGTCATCGCCATTTCAATTGTTCGTGGTTTGAAATTAGATTTAAGCACATCCATGTTATGCATCACACGGCATTCTTTTTGTGTTAGTATTCCTGTTTTTTCAAGTTCGTTTATGGCATACACATAATCACTTGTTTGACCTTTGAATAATAGGACATTGAAATATTCATCAATCAAATCATCATCAATAAATTTTGTGCCAGCCATATTTGAGATGAGCCTTGTCATTTGACCTAAGTCGTTTGATGAGAAAACATCATCAACAACAAAATCCCATTCACTGTTTGAGATGATGTTGGCTCCACATGATAGAAGCTTGTATAAGATGTTTCTTGAATAGCGTGGGTCCATATAAGACATTTTTATATTCGCCCACTCAACAACATCTTCTTTTGTTAGCACCTTTAGTTTGAAAAGCTTTGCAATCAAATCTGGAGAGATTTCATCTTGTGAGAAATCAATTGTGTTTGAATAGTTTTTAATGTATTCACTAACAATTTTTTGACAGAGAGATAAATCTATTGCTTTCGCTTTTAAAAGATCGGGTGCTTTTTCTGTTGTTACTGCCATGGCATTCTTGTCTTTTGTTCTTAGAATTTTCCCAAAAATATTTTTGCAATCATTTTGATTGAAAATTTTTAGTTGGAAAAGTTCCGCAAAGTGGGTGGCAAGATGTTCAAGTGACAAACTGTTCACAAGAGCTTCTCGCCACTCTTGTTTTTGTTTTAAGTTGGGTTTTTGTTTTTTGATGGTTTCAATAACTTCGTCAACGCTTTCAAATTCCGCAACTTTATTTTGTTTCATAAATACCTCCTTTCTCTTATTTTACTTTTATTATAGCAATATTTTTTTTATATGGCAAACAAAAATAAAAACAAAAAATAAAAAAACGCCAAAATTATGGCGTTTCTTCATCTTCAATTGGGTCGTTTCTAATCAATTTCTCTCTTTGTTTTTTGTTGTGTTTCATTTGGCTGTTATACTTGAGTCTTTTAATAATCATAATTGCAAAAATTATTGCAAAAATCGAACCCAGCACAATTGTTCCAATCAAAATATAGTGCATAACATTTGCAACAACACCCAAAGCGTTATTTAAAAGATTAAAAATCATACAACCCTCCAATCTTTTTCTTAACTATATTATACAAAAAGCGTGTTTAAAATGCAAACAAAAATAAAAACTTTATTCAAACTTAAAATTATTGTTATAAAACAAATCCCAAAACGGTGTCCACAATTGTTGCGATTGTTAAAATTGCAATTGACAAATAGAAGAAGAAATAATATTTTCTTTTTGGTTTTTCTGGTGTTACCATTTTGTCAGACAAAATAAGTTCAGTTGCTTTTTTGGCGTTTCCTGCCATCATTTCTCTAAATGTTATTTTTTGTTCTTTAAGTTGGTTTTCAAGGTTAATCATGTTTGCTTCGCGGTATAGGTTGTAAACAAAGATTTCGTTGTTTAGGTCGATATCATTTTGCAGGCCATTTTTAATAACTTCTCTTTTTAGGTTTTTCTTAAACTCAAGATAGTCGAGTTTCTTTCCCTCTCTAAAAAGTTTTCCAACGCACCAACAAATTCCATATAAGCAAAGAGTGATAACAAGAATTCTCATAATAACAGTTAGAATAAAACTAGATGATGAGAACATGCCCAAAAGGGAGTCAACAAGTCCATTTTGGAGCCAAGTGCTGTTTTGGCTGTAACTTAGAAACAAGCCAATAAAGTTGTTTGTGAAGTGCATAATCATTGCAGGAATTATGCTTCTTGAAACCATTGTCACAACACACAAAAGCATTCCAACCAAAAAGGCATAACCAAATTGAACAATGTTTATGTGCAAAAGTCCAAACAAAAGCCCTGTTAAAACAATTGCTCTGATTCCGCCGTTGTGCTTCATTCCATTTAGTGTAAGCCCACGATGCGTTGTTTCTTCACAAATTGCAGGCAAACAACCAACAAAGATAACATCGACAAAGAAATCCCAAACAGAATATGATGATGAACTAGATGAGAAATGATAACCCAAAAGCTCTAATATTGCACTCCAAACTGAACTGAAATATAAAACCAAGAAGAACATGCAAAGTCCTGCAAGGAAAGATATTCCAACAGCTTTTGAAGTTGTTTTTTTGAATCCGAAGTGATAAAATGTTTGTTTAAAACTTTTGTTCATAAAAACTTTGTATAACAAAACTGGAATCAAAAACATCAGCCCAACTTGCATAATTATTTTGAAAATAATGTTTGCACCAGGGAAATTTAGGAGTCCAAAAAAAGAGCATATTCTAATTCCAATAAATATGCTGGCAATAACAAAATATATAAATCCGCTATAAAAAACAAGTTTGTCTTTTTCTAAAATATTTTTCATATAACTCCATTATAACAAGCCAATAATTGTGATTGCAATTGCAATGAAATAACCAACAATCAGCATAACCAAATTTGAAATAGGTTTTTCTTTTGCAATTTCTGGTGTTTCAATTTCTTTTTCTGGTTTTGTGAATTTTTCATTTTTAGCAAATAGGCTTGTGCCTTTTTTGGTTTTCTTTTCTTCTTGAGGCTCTTCAATGATTTCTTCTTTTTTCGTTTCTGTTTTCTTTTTGATTAGGTGAATGAGGTAAAACGCCAAAACAATTATTCCCACAGCAAGCACAAGTAGTCCAATTGCTTCAAGAATATATCCTGTTGTTAAGGTGTCTGGAATTGTGCTGTTTTGAGTGATATACATTTGTGTTAAAACAGTTGCGTTGTTGAAAAAGTGAATGATGATGCAGAGAAGAAGATTTGATGTTTCAAACATGATGTATCCCAAAACAATTCCAAGCAAAAATGTGTATGGAAATTGTGCAATATTGCCGTGCATCAAACAAAAGGCAAGGGCTGACAAAAGAATTGCTGGCCATTTCCCAAGTTTTCTTAGTCCATTTAAAATCATTCCACGATAAACAAGTTCTTCTGTGATTGCTGGCAAAATTGCAATCAGCAAAATTGCAAGCAAATAATAACCAAATGATGAAAGGGGAATGTTGATTGAAGAGTTTATGTTAACACCAATGTGGTCTAATCCAATTGCAATCATTGTGATAAATTTGTCTGTTAAAAAGCACATTGAAATTCCAACAACAATGCAAACCAAAACCATCAAGATATTTGGCTTTTTTGCAATTTGACAAGCGTTATAGGAAATTCCACTTTTTTTGGTGTAGAAGAAATATAATCCAGAAAGCAACAGGGCACTAACAATTTGCAAAACGCAAGTGAACCAAACTTCTTTCATCACAAGATATTGCCCCGTTGTTTCATCTTTCGGCGAACCACTAATTGCAAATGAAATGATTAGTGACACAACAAGTGGCAAAACAAGAGCCCAAACATAAACTGTTCCAGAGTCTTTTTCATTATATGTTTCTCTTTTCATACATTCCTCCAAATCCTATAATGCTATTTTATAATAAATGTAAAAATTTGGCAACATTTTTTCGCTTATTCGGTGTTTTTCGGCAATTTTTTTGCAATTTTTTCAAAAATAAAAGCGATTAATTGGTATAATAGAGTTAAAGTTATCAAAATTATCATGATGCACAAGAAAAGGGAAATGTAGGGTTTCAAAATCCAGCAAGCCAAAAATTCCACAAAAGTGCTTAAAGCATTTCCAATCAAAACAGAAATTATGCTGTCACAAAGTTTAAGTTTAATGAGTGCACACAAAATTGTAGCACCATAAATCCCAGAAAAAGGAACAGGCAGAAACACAAACATTATGCACCAAAAAATCTTTTTGGCTCGACTTATGTTTTGAAGTTTTTTGATTGGCTTTTCCAAAAGTTTTGTGAACTTGTTTTGAAATGTTTTTTTCTTTGATTTTTTGAAACAAAAATGAAAAATAATTGCAAGAATTGTTGCCATCACCGAACTTGCAACAATGGCAACAAAAAAACTTTCAAGTGGGGAAAGAGCATTTTCTCCAAAAAGAGAATAATCAACTCCCAAAGGTATTCCAATTTTTGTTTCCAAAATTGGCAAAATGGAACAAAAAACAACGCAAAGCGTTGGACCCATTTGAGAAATAAGATCTATAAATGATTGGATTTGCATACAAAGATTTTATGCATGATTGTTTTTATAAATGAAAAAAGTTGCAAAACTTTTGCAACTTTTGTTTATATGTTTCCAAAAAATCTTTTGATTTCAATTTCTGCTGTTTCAGGAGCATCACTTCCGTGAATTAGGTTCTCTCTGTCGTTGCAAGAATAATCTCCACGAATTGTTCCCATTGGCGCTTCCAAATATTTTGTTTGTCCCATCATCTGGCGCATTCCTTTGATAACGTTTTCACCTTCAACAACCATTCCAATAACTGGGCCACTTGTCATGTAGGCACAAACTTCAGGGAAGAATGGGCGGTCTGCGATGTGGGCATAGTGTTCTTTCAAAATTTGGTCGTTTAGCATAAACATTTTCATGTTTGAAATTTTGTAACCTTTCTTTTCAATTCTGCCAATAATTTCTCCAACAAGATTTCTTCTTATTGCATCAGGCTTTAGCATAATGTAAGTTCTTTCCATAATTTTTCACCTCAAAATAATATAGTGATATATTAACACAAAACAAAACTTTTTTCAAGTGAAATAGAAAGTTTGTAAAAAAAATGGCAAAAAAGTTTTTAAAGAGTGTTTTAGTTGATATTTTTTTGATTTTTTGATAATATAAAATTATCATAAACAAAAAAAGGACAACTTATGTTATTCAACTTTTTAACATACAACAAGTTCAAATTTCGAAAATGGGATAAGTATTCATTGGAAGAAAGAGCCTATGCTTTTCAAAAACTTGAAATAATTCAGGCAAAAAAATTGCACAGGCCAGTTGCCAATGTTGTTTTTCGTGAAATGGATGAGAAAATGAAAGGGCAGTTTGTTCCTGGGAAAAACATAATTCTCATGAACAAAATGTTTATAACAGAAGATATGTTAAGATTTGATGGAATGTTCACTCTTTTTCACGAGGGAAGGCACGCATTTCAGCACCATGTTTGTTTTGATGGCGTTGAAGATGGTTTGTTTTCAAGGGCTAGGAAGTGGAGAAAAAACTTTGGTGGCTACATAAGTGGAGCAAATGGTGACGAATTTTCATTTTATGCCATGCAACCAATTGAGAGAGATGCAAACAAATATGCTCTTCAAAGGCTGAAAAGTTTTAGGTTCAGGTTTGGGGAAGATAGATATTATAATGCAACTGTTTCATTTGAAGAAAGATGTTTTTATGACGATAAATTTAGAGCAAGAGAAGAACTGGGATTCTTTTATAAACACAAAATTGCCAAAAGGCAAAAAGAAGAATACGAGAGATATAACTACTAAAAATGGAGCAAAATATGGAGACAAAATTTTTTTACAACACGCAAAATATTGATAAAAATGAACTGTTTCATGTCTATCATGAAGGTATGCAGAAAAATGCAGAACACTATCACGAGCCACTAGAAGAAATGGAAAAGGCTCACTGGGAATATTTGACCGATTTTTTGGAGAAACGAAGTGGATTTTTGGCTGTTTTAACAGAAGATGAAAAATATTATGCAGCTCTCAGAGTTTTGCCAAAAGGAAAACAAAAATTTTATTGTGAGGCCTTTGAGGTTTTGGCAGAAGAAAGAGGAAAAGGGCTTGGCAAAAAACTATATCGTGATGTCATCAAACACATTTCAGAAAATTGCGAGCACTTTGAACTGGAGGCGCACACTTGGCAAACAAACACAGCAAGCATAAAATCACATCTTGGAGTTGGTTTTCAAATAGAAAAAAATTATGTTGTTCGCGATGATGGCTCCAAAGATGATTTTGGTGTGACGCTTTGTATGAAAAAATAGAAAAAGAAGGAAATAATTATGAAAATATCAGCAGCGGGAAGGTATGCAGTTCGCCTTATGGTTAGTTTTGCAAAGGCAAAAAACATTGTGCCACTCAAAGAGGCTGCAACTGAGCAGAGAATATCAATAAAGTATGCAGAACAAATCATAAGAAAACTTATAAAAGCAAATCTTTTGGTGAGTGAGCGTGGGCAAGACGGTGGTTACAAGCTTAAAAAAGATGCTGAGAAAATCACTGTTTATGAAATACTTCTTGCCACTCAAGACATTCAAAAAGACATCAAATGCGTGCAAGAAAAGTGCCCAAACCTAAAATCTTGTGTTGGGGTTGATGTTTTTGTGACGCTTAACAACAAAATCAATGAATATCTAAAATCAGTAACACTCAAAACTTTGCTATAACGGCAAAGTTTTTTGTTTTTTATTTTCTAAAAAATTTTGTTGACAAAATGATTTATTTATTATAAAATAAATCATACTAAAATTGTAGGAATTAACAGGAGAATTTATGAAAACACTTCTAAAAATTGATAATCTTTGCGTGAAAGCAAACAAAAAACAAATCTTGAAAGGTTTAAACCTCAAGATAAATGAAGGGGAAACCCATGTGATTATGGGGCCAAATGGAGCGGGGAAAACCACTCTTTTAAATGCTATCTTAAACAATCCAAGTTTTGAAAAAACAAAAGGTCAAATAGAATTTTGTGACTGTGACATCACAAACGAAAAAACAGACAAAATTGCAAAACTTGGCGTGTTTATGTCTTTCCAAAACCCACAAGAAATTGAGGGGATTTCTGTTTTCAACTTCATTAAAACAGCAAAAAATAAGCAAACAGGCGAAAATGTTAATTATTTTGACCTAAAAGATGAACTTGAAGAAAAGGCTCAGATTCTAAACATGAGAGAAGAACTTTTAACCCGTGATCTAAATGTTGGTTTTTCTGGCGGAGAGAAAAAGAAAGATGAAATATTGCAACTTTTGTCACTAAACCCAAAACTTGCAATGCTTGATGAAACAGACTCTGGGCTTGATGTTGATGCAATCAAAATTGTGAGCCGTGGAATCAAAAGTTATAGAACAGAAAAAAATGCAATCTTGGTTGTAACACACTCAGCAAAAATGGCAAAGGAATTGGAACCTGATTTTGTTCACATTTTGATTGATGGAAAAATTGTGAAAACTGGTGGAAAGGCTTTTATTGACCAAGTTGAAAAAGAAGGATTCAAAAATTTTTAGTTGAGGTGAGAAGTGAAAAAAATAGAAAAGCCAAATCAAAATATGTATGATTTCAAGAAAAAAGACAACTTCGCCTACAAAATGAAAAAAGGTTTGAGTGAAGAAATTGTGAGAGAAATTTCAAGGCAAAAAAATGAACCTGAATGGATGCTTGAAATTAGATTGAAAGCGTTAAAACTTTATCACAAACTCTCTCTTCCAACTTGGGGGCCAGACATAAGTGAACTAAATATGGACGATATTGCCACTTATGTTAAACCACCAACAGACATAAAAAACAGTTGGAATGAAGTGCCTGATGACATCAAAGACACATTTGAAAAACTTGGAATTCCCAAAGCAGAAAGAGATTATCTTGCGGGAGTTGGGGCACAATATGACAGTGAAGTTGTTTATCACTCAATGAAAGAAGAACTGTTAAAGCAAGGTGTTATCTACACCGACATAGATAGCGCAATCAAAGAATATCCGCAAATTGTTCAAGAATATTTTTCAAAATGTGTTCCACTTGCGGACCACAAGTTTATTGCTCTTCACTATGCTGTGTTTAGTGGCGGAAGTTTTGTGTATGTTCCCAAAGGTGTGAAACTTGAGATGCCACTTCAAAGTTATTATAGGTTAAACTCTCCAGAAAGTGGGCAATTTGAGCACACACTCATTGTTGTTGATGAAGACGCAAGCCTTCACTTTATTGAGGGGTGCAGTGCACCAAAATATTCAAAAGTCAACTTGCATGCTGGTTGTGTTGAATTGTTTGTTAAGAAAAATGCTTATCTTAGATATTCCACAATTGAAAACTGGTCTAAAAACATGTTTAACCTAAACACCAAAAAAGCAATGGTGTATGACGGAGCTCAAGTGGATTGGATATCAGGAAACTTTGGTAGCAAAATTTCAATGCTATATCCAATGAGTATGCTTTTGGGAGATGGGGCAAAAACAGAATACACAGGAATTAGTTTTGCTGGCAATGGTCAGAACATAGACACTGGGTTTAAGGTTGTTCATGTTGGAAAGAACACATCATCACTTTGTTCAAGCAAAAGCATTTCAAAAGACGGAGGAATTTCAACTTTTCGAAGTTTTGTGAAAATTATGCCAAACGCACAAAATGCAAAATGTTCTGTTGACTGTGACGGTTTGATGCTTGATGACAAATCACGTTCCGACACAATTCCTGCAAGTGACATTCAAAATAATGATGTTATTTTTGCTCATGAGGCAAAAGTTGGAAAAATTAGTGAAGAAAAAATATTCTATCTTCTGAGCCGTGGCCTTAGTGAGCAAGATGCAAAAGCACTCATTGTGAAAGGGTTTGCTAGTCCCGTTTCAAAGGAATTGCCAATGGAGTATGCTGTTGAAATGAACAGACTCATAAATCTTGAACTTGAAGGGAGCATATAATTTATGATTTCAGTTAACAAATCAAATGTTTTAACTTCAAATAATTTTGGAATAAATTCTTTTTTGCTTGATGAAAAAGAACTTTTTTTGCCGTTCAAAAAACAAAAACTTGTGTTTGAAAATATTGAAAATCAAACAGTTGAAAATTCTGCAAATTTTGAAATAACAAACAACTTGTTTGTGGCAAAAGAAGCTCCAGAGCAAAAAACCTTGTTTATCACAAAAAGTCAAACAAAGCCAATTTATGTTTCTCTTGATGCAAAAGAGCGGAGTTACATAAAACTTAAAGTTGTTTGTGATGAAAATGTTGAAGCAAAAGTTGTTGTTACTTTTGGTGGGGATTCTTTTTTGAAAAGTGAATTGTTTTTTGACATAAATAAAAATGCAAAACTTGAAGTTATTCTTTTAAATGATGGAAAAAATAAAAACTTTTGCAATATTGAAACAAAACAAGATGAAAGCGGGCGCCTTTTGTTAACAGTTTTGGACTTTTGTGAAAACATAAGTTTATATAATGTTTTTTCTCAAAACAAAAAACAAAAAGCTTGTTTTAACTTAGACTTTTTGTATGCGAAAACAAAAGCAGAGCAAATTGACATCAATATTCTTGCGGAAAATTATGGAAAAGAAAGCAAAACAAAAATTAATGTTTTGGGAATGCTTGATGGATTGGCTCAAAAATCGTTTAAGGGAATTATCGATTTTAAACGCGGAGCAAAACAAAGCGTTGGAGAAGAAAAAGAGTTTGCGTTGATGCTTTCGAAAGGAGTTAAATCCAAATCTCTTCCTGTTCTTCTGTGTGGTGAAGAAGATGTTTTAGGCGTGCATGCAACAAGCAGTGGAAAACTCTTGGACGATGCAATCTTTTATATCACCAGCCGAGGGATAAGTGGGGTTGATGCAAAAAAACTTTTGGTTAAAGCAAAGTTTAATGTGATTCTTTCAAGGTTGTTTGATGAAAAAATTGCAAAAGAAGTTAGTGAAAAAATTGATAGGAGCATAGAAAGTGGAACAAATTGATTTTAAAAAAGATTTCAAAATATTAAATGGTGATTTTGTGTATTTGGATAGTGGGGCAACAAATCAACACCCACACAAAGTTTTAAAAAGTGTTATGTCTTTTTATGAAAAAAGTAACGCCAACCCTCACAGGGGGTCATATTCTCTTTGCATGAAAGCAACAAACGAATACGAAATGGCAAGGCATGCTGTTGCAAAATTTTTGAACGCCAAATCAGACAAAGAAATTGTGTTCACAAAAAACGCAAGCGAAAGTTTGAATTTGATTGCGCACAGTTTTTGTGAAACACTAACAAAAGATGATGAAATTGTTTTGTCTATTTTGGAACATCATTCAATGATTGTTCCTTTTCAGCGTTGCAGTAAATTAACTGGCGCCAAACTTAAATTTATGTATCTAAAAGACTATCAAATCCCAGAAGAAGAAATAAACAAAAAGATAACAAAGAAAACAAAAGTTGTTGGAGTAAGTTTGGTTTCAAATGTTTTGGGAACTGTTGTTGATGTTGAAAAAATCATCAAAAGAGCCCACCTAGTTGGAGCAAAAGTTGTTGTTGACATTTCTCAAAGCATTGCCCATATGCCATTTGATGTTCAAACCATGGATGCAGATTTTGTTGTTTTTTCAGGTCACAAAATGTTTGCGCCACTTGGAATTGGTGTTTTGTATGGGAAGAAAGAACTGTTAGACGAAATGCCACCATTTCTTTTGGGCGGTGACATGATTGAATATGTGTATGAACAAAGTGCAACTTTTGCTGAAACTCCACAAAAGTTTGAAGCAGGAACTCAAAATGTTGGTGGGGCTGTTGGGCTTAGGAGTGCAATAGAATATATTGAGTCTATTAGCTACAAAAACATAGAAAAGATGGAAAAAGAAGTTTATGAATATGCCATAAATGAGTTAAAGAAACTAAAGTTTGTTGACCTCTATGTGCCAAATGATAGAAACAAAAGGTCAAGTGTGATTAGTTTTAACATTCGTGGTGTTCACTCGCACGACACAGCATCAATCTTGGATTCATATAATGTCTTTGTGCGCTCTGGAAATCATTGTGCTCAACCTCTTTTGAGGTTTTTGGGGGTTGATTCAACCTGCAGAGCAAGTTTTTCAATCTACAACACCAAAAGTGATGTTCAAAAACTTGTGTTTGCACTAAAACACGCTTATGAAAAGTTTAAAAAATACATAAAGGAATAATCGCGATGCAAATAGACGATGTATATAACGAAATTGTGATGGAGCACAGCATGAACTCTCCATACAAAAAAGACATAAAAAACCCAAGTTGCTCCGTGCATGCTCACAACCCAAGTTGCGGAGATGACATAACACTTAACATGGTGATAGAAAATGGAACCATCAAAGATGCAAGTTTTGTTGGGAGCGGTTGTGCAATTTCTCAAAGCTCAACTTCAATTATGATTGAAACACTTTTGGGGAAAAGTGTGGAAGAAGCAAAACACATTGCTCAGGTTTTTGTTGACATGATAGACAGAAAACCTGTTGCAAAAGAAGATTTCAAACTGCTAAAAAACGCAAGGGCTTTTGAAAGCATAAAAAACATGCCGGCCCGCGTTAAGTGCGCTCTTCTCTCTTGGAAAACAGCACAAGGCATTTTGGAGGATGAAAAATGGAAATAGAAAGTAACCTCACAAAAGAGCAAATGGACTATGAAAGAAGTTATCGCAGAAAAAGCCGCAACAAATATTTGATTGAAACGGAATATGACACCTTAACAAGAAAACAAGCAAACGACATTTTGAACAACATTGTGAAATCCAGAAAAAAAGAAAAAGAAGCTCTTTTAAAACTTCCAGAAAATATTCAAAATAAATTTCGATAATTTTTGTTTTTTGTATTGAAAAATAAAAAACAATCTGCTATAATAACCACGAAAAGGAAGGAGAACTATTATGAAAAAAACAAAGCGTGAAGAGTTTGAAATACTTTTGGAAGAGGCTTCTGAAAGAGAAGAGGTTTTTAGAAGATTTGACCCAAGGAAAGAACGTTTTAGTGGTTCCCAGCGCCACAATTTGATTTGTGCTTACAACGCATTTCAAAGGGCAACAAAAAAATTAAAGAAAGCCGAAATGGGCTTAAATGAATAAGAAAAAGATGGATATTTTAATCCATCTTTTTATTTTGATTTGCCGTCCATGTTCAAAATCTTAACTCCAACTTTGTTTATTTTTGAAAGTTCTTTGGCAATTTTGGTTGCCTCTTGTTTTGTTGCAGCGCGTCTAGAAACTTTAACGCTTCCTTGCCTTTGCACAGTCCAACTTAGTTTTTCTTTGTCATATGCAACAATAAAATCTCCCAGTGTTTGTTTGGTTTCCTTTGGCTTTTCCGCAGTTTTCTTTTGAACGGGCTTTTTGCTTTTTTCTGTTTTTGCTTTAGGTTTTTTTGCTGATTCTTTTTTCACTGTTTTTTGATTTGAACTGGCTGTTTGTTTTTTTGTTGTTTTCTTTTGAGAAGATGTTTTTTGCTTTGGTTTTGAACCGCTTTTATTGCTTTTTGATTTTGCATTTTGAGCGGTTTTTTTCACTGTTTTTGGTTTTTGGTTTTTGGTTTGCTTTTTTTCCTCAACAATAACGGCGGTGAAAGGATTTGTTTCTTCCATTTCTTTTGCATCATCTGTTTGCTCTAGTGGTTGAGGGGTGGAAGTTTCTTCAAATGTTTGGTTTTCAATTGGGTTAACAGTGATTGTCCCTTTCTC
>JAEETG010000068.1 GCA_016290255.1 Clostridia bacterium | reverse complement strand
GTTTTTCCCAGTTTTCTTTCTTATATAGCCTTCCACTGTGATAGAAACCCTTAAGCCTTTTGATTTGCCTTTCAAGCTCTCTTTCAAGCTTTTTCTTTTCAAGCATTACACTTTTTGGAGGATTGTCTTCCCCACTCACTGAAACCGTGAAATCTGGTTCAATTTTTAAAGTGCAGCCTTCCATCTCTATTTTTCCGTCCAAAAGATCAAAATTTGCAATCATTTTGTCTCGCAAAAGCTCAATTGTGTCTAGATCATAGATTTCGCTTTCAATCATACCCTGCAAAAGTGCATCAAGAACGATTTTGTCTTCTTTTTGCTTTTTGTCTAGCTTTAAAAACAATTCTAGTGCTGCGTCTTTTTGGATTTTTATAAAAAGTTTCACAAACAGTTTCGTGGATTTTATGTTCTTTCTGCAGGCAAATATATATATGATTTTGCTTGCTGCATCTATTCCAACGTTTTGCGAAATTAGTGAATATGCCCATTCCAAATCTTTTGTGTCTTTTTCAGCCAACTTTTCTGCAATGTTGATGCAAAATTCATCTATGCTCTCTGGCTTGAAAAAGCTTTTGAAAAATGAGTTTTCCTTGAAAGCATTGCATGAACATAGTTCATTATAACTGGAAATGAAATAATTAACAAATTGCAAGCTTGCTTCTTCCCCTGTTTGGAGCACAAGTTTTTTTAGTTCATTTCCTTTTAAGCCAAAGAAACTGAAGTTTTCTTCATATTTTTGGCTGTTTTTCTTTGCTTGCTGAAGTTGCATTGTCCTTTCTGGCACTTCAATACTTGCGTTTTCTATGATGAGTTTTTTAAGTTCAGTGTCTTTTTCTTTGGCATATAACTCAGACAAAGTTTTTAAAGCCTCTTTTTTGAAAGAAAAAATTAGAAGAGTTTTTATGTAGTCAATTGTTTCAATTTGGTCCATTTTTCTCAATTCAACAATATAGTTGTTAACTTCGCTATAATGTTGTTTTAGAATGTTCTTTACTTGTCTTTTTTCTTCAAACTCGTTGTGAAGATAATAGTCTAGGAGTTTTGGTGCTGCCGACTGAACATTTTCTTCAAACAATACTTCAAAAATTATTATGCCATATTTTGAAAAACAATTAAAAGCAAAATCATAAAAGCCCTTTTCGTCTCTTTTCACCCAATCCAAAAGATAATCTCTTGCTGGCCTTTTCCAATTTTGAAGAGCCCCTGTTGTTGTGACCAAAGAGTGGAAAAAAGCATCTTGCCACAAAACAAAGTCTATTTCAGTCCACATTGTGCACTCAATGAACCTATCAAAAGTTCTCTCCAAGTTGCTCATTTTAACAACATTTTTTGATGTGTAGGAAAATTTGTCGATGTGTGGAGCAAAAACTTTGCTTAAAAATGTGATGATTGTGTCGAACCTGTTTCGCTTTATGAGATAAACCAAAAAATTGTGCATCAAGCTTTTTTGCATATTTGGCAATCTTTCTCCCAAATACACCAAATCAGACATTGAAAATTTCACATCTTTTATTCCTTCGTCACTTTCGTTTTGTTCAGAAACAAAATAAGCTGCTGTTTTTTGAACTTCTTCTTCGCTGAAATTTTGTGCCTTTAATATGGAATTAAAAAAGTTTAACATTTGTTTCATAAATATTTTACCTCGTATCCCTATTATTTTAGCACAAAAAACTTGTTAGCACAAACAAAACAAGCCATGTTTTTCAGTTTAATATTGTTTTTAACGTTGCTGTTGCGGGATAGATTTCAATATATTTTTCAATCTGTTTTTCTTCGATGTAACCAACCTTTTGCAAGTTTTTGTTAACCACCATAAAATTTGTTATGCTGTCTTGCCTTATTTCTTTCACCAGTTTATATAGCGTTGTGTCTTCCAAAACAGCAATTTCTCGAATTGCAATTCCTCTTTTTAGGCCAAAGTTTTTGCTCGACAAAAAATGTGAGCGTTCATACACGCTTTGCTTATCTTCCCAAATTGCTGTGAAGAAACAAAAAATGCCAAGAGTTAGAAATGTGAAATTAACATCATAAAATGTTGTTATGATAAACACAGAAACAAGAATTATTGAAACACTTATTCCCATGGCTCTAACAATTTTTAAGGCTTGGGTGCGGCTGAAGTTTTTGCTTAAAATTGCCAAAACAATTCTTCCACCGTCCATTGGAAAAACTGGCAAAAAATTGATTGTTCCTGTTACCAAGTTGGCATACACAAAAAGTTCGGTGAAAACATAACTTTCTGGATAAATCCACCAAAGAGCAAAGCCAACAATTGCAATAATTATGTTGCACACTGGCCCTGCTAGTGCTATTTTTATTTCATCTTTATATGAAAACATCACATTTTTGCCACTCAAACTTATTCCATGAGGCATCAATGTGAATTTATTTAGATGATAACCATTTTTGTTTGCAACCAAGAAATGAGCATACTCGTGAATTAGAAGAGTTAAAATGTAGGCACACAAAATGGCAAAATGCCCTTGCAAAACAATTAGGAGCAAAAAAACAATAAAAAGTGGGTGTATTAAAAATTTGGGTTTCATTTTTGTTTCTCCTCAATTAATCCTATTGGCTTGATTTTTTGTGCATATATTTTGCATCGAAACACGATTGAGCCTTTTTCATCCACAAAAAGATCGGTGAATAGTTTTTCGGGTTCAAACTCCAAATATGAACTAATCGTTCTAAACACTTCACTCCTTAAAATTTTGTTTAAATAATCAAACGAAATGATATTATCTTCTTGAATATTTCTTTCATTTTTTGCTGATAAACTCATTTTCTCCCCCCTTTTTTTAAAGTTTAGCAACAGCAAAAAAACAAGTAAAGCAACTTTTTTAATTATTTTGGTTTTAGACAAAAAAACAACTTATTAAACTTTT
>JAEETG010000067.1 GCA_016290255.1 Clostridia bacterium | reverse complement strand
TAAATAGTTTTTTAATGAAAACCTTCTTTTCATTCCTGCACTATCAACAAGTGTTAAGCTTTTAACATCGCTTTCAAAAAGATTTGAAAACATAATTGCAATCTTTCCACCAAATGAGTGCCCAACCAAATGAAAACTATTTAGTTTCAATTTTTTGGTAAACTCATGCAATGCTTTTGCATAATTGGTTGTGCCCCACACTTTTGTTGGCTCTTCACTTCCCCCAAAGCCCCACAGGTCAACATTAATAACACAATAGTTTTTTGAAAAAACTTTGGCACTTCCCTCAAAGTCTTTCATGCTGCTTCCCCAGCCGTGCAAAAATAAAACATTTTCTCCTTGCCCATAACGCGTGTAATTTGTGTTTAGCGAGCAAACTTTTATCATCACTCCTCCAGGTATTTTTTCATAATAAACCCATCAATTTTTCCGTGATAATAATTCTTTCTATTCCCCACATTGCAAAAACCTAATTTTTCATAAAGCAAAAGTGCAGAATAGTTATATTTGTTAACCTCCAAAACAATTGACGTTTTTTCTTCCATCTTTGCTTTTGCAAAAAGATATTTTAGAAGTCCTGTTCCAACACCTTTAAATCGGGCCTTTTTGCCAACAACTATTCGCAAAATCTCATATTCATCACCCAAATCCATAACTGCCAAATAACCCAAGTTTTCATCTTTTTGTTTTGCAATAAAACACTTATATGATGTGTTTTTAAAACTTTCTGCAATTGCATTTTTGTTCCATGGAATATCATCTAAATCTGAATTTTGCTCAAGTTTTTCAATGCTTTCAACATCATCTACGCTTGCTTCAACAATTTGCGTTTCTTCGTTTTGGGATAACTGCTCTGCTTGGCTTATTCGCAAATATAATGGATAAATTTCTTTGTAGGAAACAAACTGTTTGCTTGAAATTTTTTTGCTTACCACAAGCCCCAAAGATTTAGCACTAAATGATTGCTTTTTGTTTTGAAAAACAACAAAATCATATTTTTTTTCGTTGTTATCATAATAAACATATTCTGCATCAAGTTTTTCTTTTATTATGTTGAACTGAGAAAAGGTGCAAACTTTTGGACTTGTGATTTCCTCTAAACGGTCCCCCTCTTTTTTAAATATTTCATAATAAAGATTTTGAGAACCAGCGTTGATTATTGAACATACCATGTCGCCATTTTTGAGTTTATCAAAAATATTATATGCCAAAACTTCCAATGCAGTCACACAAACACAAGGCTTTTGATAAACATATGAAAACATTTTGATAACTGAAAGTCCAATTCTAATTCCAGTAAATGATCCTGGCCCACAGCAAACAGCAAAAACATCAATATCTTTCAGTTCAATTTTATTTTCTTTCAAAAAATTATCTAATAAAGGAAAAAAAGTTTCACTGTGTTTTGAAAACTCTGTTTCAAGATAAAACTTTTCTTCACCCTTTTGAAGGCAAAACTGTGTTCCCATTCCTGTTGTGTTAAAAGATAAACTATTCATCAATGCCCTCCACAATAAACTCTCTTTCATTTTCCCCAAGTATGTTTATTGAAATTTGGATGCAGTCTTGTGGCAAATAGGAACTCACTTTTTGTGGCCACTCAACAATGTTGATGCTGGTTTTATCAGCAAACATTTCATCAATGCCAATTTCTTGAACTTCACTCTCATCATCTATTCTATACATATCAAAATGATTTATTTTTAGGTCGTTCACTGTATACTCATTAACAAGAGTGAAAGTTGGGCTTGTGACATTGCCATTAACTCCAAGTTCCTTTATGAGGCTTTTTGTGAAAGTTGTTTTTCCCGCACCCAAATCTCCATATAATAAAATGGTGTCGCCTGGTTTTATTTTTTTTGATATTATTTTTGCAATCCCAACAGTTTCATCTGTTGAATTTGATATAAACCTTCTCATTTGGTTTCCTTTTTTGTTGTTTTTGTTTTCTCTTTTTTAACTGGAGCTTTCTTCTTCTCTTCTTTTTTTGGTTTTTCCTGTTTTTCTACTTTGCTGTTTTCTTGTTCTTCTTTTTCCAAAAATTTTCTAACATCTTCAAGAGTGAAAGCATTTTTGCTTTCCCCCCAGATTTTTTCCAGGTGATATGTGTCTCTAACTTCTGGTGTGAAAATATGAACAATAACTTCGTTATAATCTAACACAATCCACTCCATTGCACCATCACGGCGAAGAACCCTCACTCCAACTTTGTTTAAATTCTCTTCAATATAGTCTGCAATTGATTTTCCTTGAGTTGTGCTTGAAACAGTTGCAACAACCATATAGTTTGCAACTGAACTAATTTTTGATATATCATACAAAACAATATTTTCAGCCTTTTTAGCATCAAAAAGTTCTGCGATTGCAACAGCCAAATCTGTTGCTTCATTTCTTTCAAATCCTTTCATTGTTTTCTCCTTTCTTTCTTGTTTTATTATAACAAAAAGATTTTTAAAAAGCAATAAAACAATATCATAGTTTAAAAAATATCTTGTTGTGAATAATTTTTTTATGATAAAAATCAAATTTAATTTCTTTTTTGACATTGCGCTAACATATTTAATTATCTTTGTGCTTTTATATTCTTGGATTAATTTTTATAAAAAGAACATCTATTTTTCTTTTCTTTCTTCCCTCATAATTTCCGCTATATTAGTGTTTTTAATATTTTATTTCAAAGGAAAAATCACAAACAAAAAAACTCTAAGCATAAAACAAAAAGAAAACATCAACTCACTCATGACTAAACTTATGTTTTTAAAAAATGAAAGTGTTGTTGATTATTTTTATCAAAATATAAATAATGAAAAAGCAAAGAAAACCAAAAATTATATTGAAACAGAAAGTGAAATTATTTACCCATTTTTTGAAAAATCTGAACTTGAAATAAATAATCTATCCACCATATATAAACAAATCTCAAGCCCTAAAAACATTGTGATATTATGTGGAACCGCTAGAAGTGATTGTTTAGCGCTTGCAAAACGCATAAATAATAAAAAAATAACAATTTATGATTCAGAAAAAACATATCAAACTTTTTTAAAAAATTCTATTATGCCACCAACTGAAATAGAGTTTTCAAACTCCAAAAAACTTGCCATAAAAGAACTACTACATTATGCCATAGGCAAAAACAGAGCAAAAAACTACTCTATTATGGGAATACTTTTGGTTGTTTCAAGTTTTTTTGTTAAATTCAAAATATATTATTTAGTTGTTGGGTCAATCCTTTTGCTCTTAGCACTTTTAACTCTTCTCCTGCCATATTTTAGAAAACAAAAAAGATGATAATAAATCATCTTTCAGGTGTTTTTACATCAAACGTGTTATAGTTAATGTTTGATGCATCAACAAACTTTGTGCTATTTCGTGAATAATAGTTGTTAACATTTTCCAAACAATCAACAGTTTTTATTGATAAATCATAGAAAAATCTTTGATCTTGTTTTTCTCTAAACATAATGCGTTTTAAATCTTTAACGTCATTATCAATAAGATTTTTTGCCACTGTTTTTCCATTTTTTGCCATTGGTGATTTCTTAAAGTCCATATTGTTGCAAATTTGGCACAAGCAATAAACCCCCTGAATTAACCCAGCATTGATTCCTATTGCATCTTCTTCTGTTTGTTTGTAACAATCTAAATCAAGAAAAAATTTTATGTAATCTTGAACATTTTCAAAACGTTGTTTTTCAGTTTTGTTGTAATAACTTTCACTAATATAAACCGTTTCATCATTTTCATCTATTGTAAATTGATATAAGTCGCCAATGTTAAAAACCATTTTTTTGTTGTTAATCTCGCTTAATTCATCAACATCAATTTCCTCTTCCCAATCTGGGTCTGTTAAACTCACAAGTGTTGCTTTCCTGCGTTGGCTTTCCTTATCAACAAATGTGTGAATAACCATAAAAGAGCTGCTGTTTTCTGTGGCATCTTCAAAAGCCATTGAAGCAACAATATTATCTTCAGAAATTTTGCTTAATATCTTGGCATCTTGCATTAATTCCCAATCTTCCACAATATTTACCTCACAACAATTTGATATAAAATTATATCATAAATCTCGCAAAAACTCAATATTGCCACCTTTCAACAAAAAAAGAGAGTTAACTCTCTTTTACTCCTCATAAACAAATTCAAAGTCGTTGATTATGACTGTGTCTCCGTTTTTCATTCCTTTCTTTAATAGTTCATCAATAATTCCATCTTTTCTAAGCCTTTTATGGAAATAAGCAAAACTATCTGGGTCAGACAAAACAACCTTTCGTTGAAGTTCATCAATTCTTCCACCCTTAACTTCATAGTAGCCTTCTGATAGTTTGATTACTTCAAATGATGAGGTGTCTTTTGGTGCAAATTCAAAGCCTTCACTTTCTATTCTTTCAATTTTTGGAAGAGTTTTTAACTTTTCAAAAAGGCAATCAATCATTTCATCAATTCCACTTCTTGTGGCAGCAGAAATTGCAAAAACTTCACATTTAGCATAATTTTTCTGCTTTTTTAGCTCTTTTTTAAAGTTTTCAACCGCTTTTTCAGGCTCTAAGCATAAATCAAGTTTGTTTAGAACAATGATTTGTGGAAGTTTATATAACTTTTCACTATAGTTTTTTAGTTCTTTGTTTATTGCCAAAAAGTCATCAAAAGGAACTCTTCCCTCACTTCCTGAAATGTCAACAAGATGCAAAATAAGCCTTGTTCTTTCTATGTGACGCAAAAATTCATGTCCAAGTCCTATGCCT
>JAEETG010000066.1 GCA_016290255.1 Clostridia bacterium | reverse complement strand
AAATTAGAAAAA
The DNA here is from genome assembly GCA_016290255.1 of Clostridia bacterium. Classification (GTDB taxonomy): domain Bacteria; phylum Bacillota; class Clostridia; order Christensenellales; family UBA1242; genus UBA7584. The sequence goes on along the minus strand of JAEETG010000066.1, from coordinate 6,304 downwards.
CTCTTCCAAAACTTGCCGGAGATAGGGCAAAAGACTGTGTTGAAAAACTTGGCCTCACTGAAAAAGATGCAGCGCTTTTGACAGAGGATAAATATATTTCAGATTATTTTGAAACTGTTTTAAAAAGTTTTAATGAACCAAAATTTGTTTGCAACTGGATTTTGGGAGAAGTGTTCAAAAAACTTAACACAGTTGAGGAAGAAGACGCACAAATTCTTATTTCCGAGCAAAACATGGCAAAACTATTGAAACTTTATCACAGCGATGTGATTGGTCAAAAAGTTGCAAGAAACCTTTTGGATGAACTTTGGGGAACTAATTTAGACCCAGAGGTTGTTGTGAAAGAAAAAGGTCTTGCACAAAATAATGATGTTGGTGGCCTTGAAGAGGTTATCAAAACAATTATGCAAAACAATCCAAAAGCAGTTGATGAGTTAAAATCTGGGAATCAAAAAACAATGGCGTTTTTTGTTGGACAAGCCATGAAAGCAACTGGCGGAAAAGCAAATCCAAAACTTGTTAATGAAATTGTTAATAAACTCATAAAATAAGGAGAAAATATATGGAAAAGAAATATGTTATGATGGAACCTCCAATTGATGCTCTAATAAAGAAATGTGGGGGAAGCAAATATCTTTTGACTTGTTTGGTTGCAAAAAGAGCAAAAGAACTATCTAATGCTTACTTTGCTGGAGAGCCACAAGAAAAGGACCCAAAAGTTATTGCAATTGCTGCTGAAGAAGTTATGGAAGGAAAAATAATACCAGGAAAATATTAATGTTTGCTGAAGTTATTGTTGATATCAAAACGGCACAAGTTGACAAAGTTTTTGACTATGAGGTTAGTGACGACATAAAAGTTGGCCACAGGGTTTTAGTTCCCTTTGGAAATCGTTTTATTGAAGGGTATGTTATAGGCTTGAAAAATAAGTCAGATTATCCAATAGATAAAATAAAAAAGGTGTCAAAAAAGCTTGACATAGAGCCATTAATTTTGCCTGAAATGCTGAAATTAAGCGACTATATGATCAAAAATAATCACCTCAAAAGAGTGGACACGTTGAGGCTGTTTTTGCCTAGTGGAATTCGAAAAGAGAAGATTAAACCTTTGGTTAAAGAAATTGTTTTTGTTAAAGAATTTAACAAAGACGAAATCAAAAAAGCTATTCGAGCAAACTCAAAGAAACAACTTGAAATGCTGGAATATATAAAAGTGGGGGAAACTTACTTAAAAAGTGAACTGAACAAGATGTTTGGTTCTTTGGCTGTTGAAAAATTCGTGACTTTAGGCGTTTTTGATATTGACGAAAAACGCGTTTTGAGGAACCCTCAAACCTTAAAAAAAGAAGATAAAACGGTTGAATTAAATAGCTTGCAAAAAGAGATTCTTGAAAAGATTAAAGAACCAGCCACGCATCTTATTTTTGGTGTTACTGGAAGTGGAAAAACAGAAATTTATATGCACAGCATCAAAAGATGTTTGGATGAAGGAAAAAATGCCATTATGCTTGTGCCAGAAATTGGACTTACGCCACAAGTTGTGTCACTTTTTAAGGCAAGGTTTGGCAATACCGTTGCAATTCTTCACAGTGGACTTTCCATGGGGGAAAGGTTTGATGAGTGGCAAAGAATTTTTTCTGGAGAGGCAAAGATTGTTGTCGGGGCAAGATCTGCAATATTTGCACCACTTAAAAACATTGGTGTTATCATTATAGATGAAGAACACGATGACTCATATAAAAGTGAGAGCAATCCGCGTTTCTACACTCATGATATTGCAAAATTTAGGGCAAAATATAATAATTGTCCGCTTGTTCTTGGGAGTGCAACTCCCAATATAGACACATTTTATAGAGCAAAAAAGGGTGAATATAGGCTTCATGAACTTTTGAAAAGAGCAAACAACAAAGATATGCCAAATGTTGAACTGATTGATATGAGACAGGAAATGATGGCAGGGAATAATTCTCTGTTTTCCAGAAGGCTTCAATCTGATTTGACTGATTGCATAAAAGCGGGCAATCAAGCAATGATTTTTTGTAACCGCAGAGGTTTTGCTAGTTATATGATTTGTAAAGAGTGTGGTTGGACAGCCAAGTGTGAAGATTGTGACGCAACAATCGTGTATCACAAAGAGGACAATTTACTAAAATGTCATTTTTGCAGTAGACGTTATAAGGCAATCACAAAATGCCCAGAATGTGGCAGTGTTTACATAAAAATGGGAACAATAGGAACGCAACGTGTTGCGGAAGAAATCAGAAAACTGTTCCCAATGGTGAAAGTTTTGCGAATGGATTTTGACACAACTCAAAACAAGAGTTCACACGCACAAATTCTTGAAGAGTTTTCAAACACAAAACCATGCATTTTGGTTGGAACGCAAATGATTGCCAAAGGGCATGATTTCCCAAATGTTACGCTTGTTGGAATTGTTGACGCGGACATGAGCCTTCACTATTCTGATTATCGAAGTGCAGAACGTACTTTTGACCTTTTAACTCAGGTTGCTGGGCGTGCTGGTAGGGCTGATAAAACAGGGAAAATTGACCTTCAAACCTATATGCCAAAGCACTATGTTTATCGCTTTATGGCAAACTATGACTATAAATCCTTTTTTGATAGGGAAATAAATGTGAGAGAGGTTTCAAAATTCCCACCTTTTGCTTATATTATTAGGGTTTTGTTTAGTGGGGAAAATCTGGAAGATGTGCAACTTGCAACAGCACACGCTCACAATGATTTCAACAATCTTTGCGAAGATAATAAAGATGTTTTATATTGCAAGGCGATGAAATCTCCTGTTTCAAAGATTCAAAATAGGCATAGATACCAAATTTTGTTGCGACTTACCAATTTTGGCTTTACAAATATAATAAATGATGTTTATAATATATGTGATAAATATCAAAAACAGGGAATAAACGTCTTTGTTGAAATCAATCCAAACAACTTAAGTTAATGAATAATTATGCAAAGTTATGAATAAAAATAGAGGTGAAATATGAAAAAGATTTTGGTGGCACCAAGCACTGATCCATGTGCAATTAAGGATTTAACAAAATATGTTCAAGAACTTGAAGCGGCTGGAGCAGATTTGATTCATTGTGATATAATGGATGGAAAATTTGTTGAGAAAAGAACTTTTGACTATATGATTTTGGCTTTTTTAAGAAAGTCCACAAAGCTATTTTTAGATGTTCATTTGATGGTGCAAAATCCTGTTAATGTTGCCAAAAGTTATGTTAGATATGGTGCAGACCGAATTATTATTCACTATGAATCTTTCCCAGATAAGATTCAACTTGTTGGTGCTTTGCAAACAATAAAAAAACTTGGGGTTCCTGTTGGGGTTGCAATCAACCCAAAAACACCAGTAAAGGTTTTGGACACCATATTAAAATATGTTGACTTAGTTCTTGTGATGAGCGTGGAACCAGGGAAAAGTGGTCAACAATTCATTAAAGATAGTTTGGTTAAAATTGCATATTTAAACAAAAAAAGAGCAGAAGACGAATTAAAATTTTTGATTGAAGTTGATGGCGGAATCAATTCAATAAACGCCCCAATTGTTTCTGTTAGTGGGGCTGATATCATTGTTTCGGGAAGTGCAATCTTTAATGCAGAAGATAGAGCAGCAGTGATTAGAGAAATGCACGGAAACGCTTTATAGTGGCAGAAAACAAATAACACACATAATATAGTATTAAAGGAGCTTTGTTATGTTTATTGTTTGTTTTAAATCGCCCAAATGGCTTAAGGGGTTTTTTAGGCTTTTGTTTTCAAAGAAAATTATAAAATAAATTTACATAAAAAAAGCATACATGATTTTGTATGCTTTTTCTTATTGTTCGTCTTGTTTCATTTTCTTTAGACAACGTGTGCAAACCTTAACTTTAACAGAAACTCCGTCTTCATTTTCAACATGAACAGTTTGCAAATTTGGGTGTCTTGGTGTGTTTGTTCTTCTAAGAACCCACTTACTTTGACGTTTAACTTGGTTTCCAGCCATTTTTGTTTTGCCACAAACCTGACATTCTTTACTCATTTTTTGCTTCCTCCTGCATAATATATTAGAATAATTATAAGTGCATTGTATCATAAAAAATAAAATAATGCAAGGTATTTTTGAATATTTTATCAAAAACGCTTGATAATTTTCAAATTATTTAGTAAAATGTGAAAGATATATCATTGAATATGTCAAAATAATTTGTTAATTAAAAGGGAAATAAATGTCTGTAACAACTTCCAACTATTATGGAAAAATAATAATTTCAGATGATGCTATTGCCGCAGTTGCAGCTTCGGCTGCCTTAGACTGCATTGGTGTTGTTGATTTAGTGTCTAAAAAGACTTCCGACAAGTTTGCTGATTTGTTTAAAAAACAACAACTTGGCAGAGGTGTTAAGGTGACAACAAATGGAAATAGAATTTTTATTGACCTTTATGTTATTTTAAAATATGGAATTTCAATCAGCGCCGTTGCTGACTCTCTTAAAAAAACTGTTAAATATAAAGTTGAAGAGTTTTCAGGAATGATTGTTGATGTTATAAATGTTAATGTTGTTGGGGTAAGGGTTTAAAACTCTTTTCCAATTTTTTAATTAAAAATATTAGTAGGTGTTATATATATGCAAAAAACTATAAATGGTGCTATGTTCCGTAAGATGGTTATTGGAGCATACAACAACTTGGAAGTAAACAAAAAATATATTGATTCATTAAATATTTATCCTGTGCCAGATGGAGACACTGGAAGTAATATGTTTTTAACTTTTAAATCTGCAACAAATGAAGTGAACAACTGCCAAACAAACAACATCGATGCTTTGGCAGAGTCTTTCAGCAAAGGAGCTCTTCGTGGTGCTAGAGGAAACTCTGGTGTTATTTTGTCGCAGATTATTCGTGGAATGTCCAACGAATTTATGAAAGTTCAAGAAATAACAACAAAGAATTTTGCCCAGGCAATGAAAAATGGTGCTCAAATGGCATATAAGGCAGTTTCTCTTCCAAAAGAGGGAACAATTTTAACTGTTATTAGGGTTATGGCAGAAAATGCTGAACCTATTGCCAGAAAATGCCAAGATTTTGATGAGTTCTTTAAACAACTTTTGGCTGTTGGAGAAGAAATTTTGGCTCAAACTCCAGAAATGCTCCCAGTTTTGAAGTCAGCAGGTGTTGTTGACAGTGGTGGAAGAGGAGTTTTGACAGTTTTCTATGGTTTCTATAAAGGACTAAATGATGATGTTGAACTTGAATTCCAAGAAGAGGCGCCAAAAAACATTGAAGAAACAGAAACTGTTCACGTTAACTATGAGGACTTAGCAGACATTCAATTTGGTTACTGCACAGAGTTTATGATTATTCACATCAACAAAAAGACAACAGAGTCAGACATCGACAAACTTAGAGAAAAGCTTATGGCAATTGGAGATTCTGTTATTTGTGTTGGAGACTTGTCTCTCATTAAAATTCACGTTCACACAAATGAACCAAACAGAGCTCTCACATATGCATTAGAGATGGGTGAGATTTGGAACATCAAAGTTGAAAACATGCTTGAGCAAAACAGAGAACTAAAGAAAAAGCAAGCACAAATGAAACAAGAACAAAAAGCATTTGGAATGGTTTCAGTGGCAGCTGGTGATGGAATTGCTGCTGTGTTTAAGGATTTGGGTGTTGACTATGTGATTGAAGGTGGACAAACAATGAATCCAAGTGCAAACGATATAGCTTTGGCTGTGGACAAAGTTCCAAGTGATCACGTTTTTGTGTTCCCAAACAACAAAAACATAACTCTTGCAGCAGAACAAGCTAAAAACCTGACAAAGAAATTTATTCACGTTATTCCAACAAACTCAATTCCAGAAGGAGTTTCTGCACTGCTTGCCTTCTATATGGAAGGAACACTTGATGAAAATATTGAGGCAATGAACGCAGCCAAGAAGAGTGTTTTGAGTGGAAGTGTAACTCACGCAGTTAGAGAAACTCATGTTGACGGCTTTGACCTTAAAAATGGCGACATTATCGGCCTTTCTGGTGGAAAAATTGTTGCAAAAGACAAGCTTGTTAATGATGCAACAATCAAACTTGTTGAAAAAATGATTGATGACACAAAAGTTAATATAACACTATTCTATGGAAAAGATGTTCAAGAAGATGACGCAAACGAACTTCAAGCAAAACTTGCTGAGAAATTCCCACAATGTGAAGTTACAGTTTTGTCTGGTGGACAACCAGTTTATTATTACATAATTTCTGTTGACTAAAACTTAAAAAGAAGCCAGATGGCTTCTTTTTTT
>JAEETG010000065.1 GCA_016290255.1 Clostridia bacterium | reverse complement strand
TGCCATTTTGTCTATTTTAGGGCCGCCAGGATAACCAAGCCCAACAATTCTGGCAACTTTGTCAAACGCTTCACCAATGGCATCATCTTGCGTTGTTCCAATCATGGAAAACTTATTATAGTCAACAACTTTCACAATTGCGGTGTGTCCACCACTTGTGATTAAACAAATAAATGGTGGTTTTAAGTCTTTGTGTGCAATAAAGTTTGCAGCAATGTGACCTTTGATGTGATTAACCGCTATTAGTGGCTTTTTTGTGGCATAACTTAGTGCCTTTGCACTGGTGACACCAACAAGCAAGGCTCCAACTAGCCCCGCACCCTGAGTGACAGCAATTGCGTCTATGTCATCTAGTGTGCACTTAGCTTTTTCTAGAGCCTCTTCTAAAATTGGTTTTATTGCCAAAATGTGATTTCTTGATGCAATTTCTGGAACAACCCCACCAAAGCGAGTGTGTATTTCAATTTGAGAAGACACAATGTTTGAAAGAACTTTTCTTCCGTTTTCAACGATTGCAACACTTGTTTCATCACAACTAGACTCAATTGCAAGAATACGCACCGTTTTTTGAGCGCGGAGCGTTTGCAACTTATTTAGCATTTCTTTTTCAAAATCGTTTTCCATGTTATCTCTCTTTTTTGTTTAGTATTCCATAATATATGTCATCGTGATATATTCCATTTTTATACACATGTTCTTTTAGAACGCCTTCAACTTCCATATTGCATTTTTGCATAACTCTGCCACTTGCTGGGTTTAACTTATAGTGATGAGCAAAAACTTTGTGGAGTTTTAGTTTTTTGAAAGCAAACTTAATTATTTCCGCCAAAGCTTCAGTTGCAAAACCTTGCCCCCAACTTTCTTTTTCAATATAGTAGCCAGCCCCACCAGTTGTTGGGTTTCTTTTGGCATTTAGGCTTATGTTTCCAATGATTTTGTCATCTTCTTTTCTTATTATCTTAAAAGAATAATATCCACCTTTTTTAGCATCTTCCCTTGTGTTTAAAAAATCTATTGCATCTTCTTTTGTGTAGGGATATGGTGGGTTAAACAAAGTTTTTGTTATATTTTTATCATTTAGGTTTTTTTTCAAAAACTTTATTTCTTCTTCTGTTGTTCCCCACTCTGTTAAAATAAGCCTTTTTGTTTCCAACTTTATTTTTCTCATCCTATTTTTTCCTCACTTGCTTTTTTTAGATATTCTTCGATGCAATCTTGCATTTCACCATCCATAAAGCTTTGAATATCACTTGTTTCCCAATCTGTTCGGTGGTCTTTTACCATTGTGTAAGGGCAAAAAACATAACTCCTGATTTGGCTTCCCCACTCAATTTTTTTGAGTGTTCCTTGAATTTGATTTAAAGACTGTTGCTGTTTTTCTTCTTCCATTTGAGCAAGCCTTGAACGAAGAACAGCAAGTGCGTTTTCTCTGTTTTGAATTTGGCTGCGCTCATTTTGACATTGAACCACAATTCCTGTTGGAATATGGCGAATGCGAACTGCACTGTCGGTTGTGTTAACACCTTGCCCACCGTGTCCACCACTTCTAAAAACATCAACTTTGATGTCTTCTGGCTTAATCACAATGTCGGTGTCGTTTTCAATCTCTGGCATAACCTCAACGCTTGCAAAACTTGTGTGACGCCTTTTGTTTGCGTCAAATGGCGAAATCCTCACAAGCCTGTGAACACCACGCTCTGCTTTTAGGTAACCATACACATTTTCGCCCTCAACCCTGATTGTGATGCTCTTGATTCCAGCCCCATCTCCTTCGGTGAAATCCAAAACAGTGAACTTATAACCTCTCTTTGTGAGATATCTTTCATACATGCGATAAAGCATGTCTGCCCAATCGCAAGCCTCTGTTCCGCCTGCTCCAGACTGAATTGTCATAATGGCACCAAGGCCATCATATTTCCCTTTAAAAAGTCCTTCAAGCCTTAAACTTTCCAAACTTTTAGACAAAACTTTAAGTTCACCTTCAACCTCGCTTAAAAAGTCTAAATCATTTTCGTCAAGGTCTAAAATAACATCTTTAACTCCAGCAAATTGTGAAGAAAGTTTTTGAACAAGTTCAACTTTTTTGTCTAATGCGGCAATTTGTTTTCCAACTCTTTCAACTCTTCTCCTGTCCCCAAAAAAATTGGGTTCCTGTTGCTGCTTTTCCAGTTCTTGTTTTTCTTTCAAAAGCTTTTCAATAGGGAAAAGTCCTTGAACCATTTCAAGAACTTTTTCTGTTTCATTAAGTTTTTCTTTCAAATCATTTAATGTCATTATTCATCTCTTCCACAACAGTTTTTATATTTCTTTCCGCTCCCACATGGGCATGGGTCGTTTCTTCCAACAACTTTATTGCTTACTGCTGGCCCCTTTTGAACTGGTGCACTTGGAGTTTGACTTTCTTGCGTTGCAACAGTGTTTTTTGGAGTGACAGTTGGCCTTATTTGAACTGTTGGTTTGCTTAGGTTTAGAAGTATTGTTGAAACTCTTTTTCTAATTCCCATAACCATTTCGTCAAACATTTTAAAGCCTTCTTTCTTGTAAGCAATCACAGGGTCTTGCCTTCCAAAACCTTGTGTTCCAATTTCATGCCTCAAAATTGTCATGGCATCGATGTGTTCCATCCAAGCACGGTCAACAATGTCAAGGAGGATTATTCTTTCAACTGCGGCAAACTGCAAGCCAATTTCTTCAAATTCTTCTTTCTTTTTGTCATATCTACTTAAAACATCATCCAAAACTTTTTGAACTAGATCGCTTGGAGAAATGTCTTCAAGCATTGCTTGAGTTACAAAATTTGTTCCCTTTGGATATAATCTATCCTCAAGTGAGTGGTTGATTTCATCCAAATTCCAATCAAAACTTGGCTTATCAACATCAACTGCATTCATAATGGCATCTGTCACAACTTCTGGGAACATGTCAAGAATTTGTGCGTGAACATCTTCTCCGTCCAAAATTTTGTTTCTTTGGTCATATATGATTGTTCTTTGTTCGTTGACAACATCATCATATCCAATCAAATGACGACGGATTGAATAGTTTCTGATTTCCACTTTCTTTTGTGCGTTTGAAATTTGATGAGACAAAAGTTTCATCTGGAAAGGCGTGTCATCATCAAGTTTAAAGAATGAACTAATCCTCTTTAACCTATCTCCACCAAACAGCCTTAAAAGATCATCTTCAAGCGACAAATAGAAAACTGAATGTCCAGGGTCTCCCTGACGACCTGCACGACCACGGAGCTGGTTGTCAATACGCCTTGATTCATGGCGCTCTGTTCCAATAATCAAAAGTCCGCCAACCTTGATGACTTCTTCTTTGTTTTCATCTGTTTGCTGTTTTAGTTCTTTGTATAGTTTTTCATATTCGTCTTTAACTTTTTGAACTTCTTCAGTTGTCGCAGGCAAAAATGAAGTTGCTTGTTCAATTAAACCATGGGTGTAACCCTTTTTGGCAAGTTTTGCCTTTGCCAAATAAACTGGGTTTCCACCAAGCAAAATGTCGGTTCCACGACCAGCCATATTTGTTGCAATGGTAACTTTTTTAAGTTGACCAGCCTGAGCAATGATTTCACTTTCTTGTGCGTGGTTTTTGGCGTTTAACACGTTGTGAGGAATCTTTTGTTGTTTTAGTAGTTTTGAAATGTATTCAGACCTTTCAATGGTTGTTGTTCCCACCAAAACAGGTTGACCAACTTCATAGGCATCTTTTATTCTTTCGATAATTGCCCTGTATTTTGCTTCCATTGTTGTGTAGACAATGTCTGGTTCATCAATTCTTTGGTTTGGAAGGTTTGAAGGGATTGTGACAATATCTAAGTTGTAAATTTGGTTAAACTCACCCTCTTCTGTTTTACCTGTTCCTGTCATACCGGAAAGTTTGTGATATAACCTAAAGAAGTTTTGAAGAGTGATTGTTGCAACTGTTAGGTTTTCATCTTTAATTTCAACGCCCTCTTTTGCTTCAATTGCTTGGTGAAGACCGTTTGAATATCTTCTTCCTTCCATAACACGGCCAGTGAACTCATCAACAAGAAGCACTTCCCCGTCTTTAACGATGTAATCTTGGTCACACTTTAGCATAAAGTTTGCTCTAAGGGCATTCATAATGTGTTGGTTAAGTTCAACAGCACTTATGTCGCTTAGGTTTTCAATTCCAAAATATTTTTCTGCTTTGCTGGTTCCTTGTTCGTTTAGGTGAATTGCTTTCTTCTCTTCATCAATAACATAGTCTTCATCACGGCGAAGAGTTCTAATGAATCTTTGAGCTTTTTTGTATGTTTCACTGCTCTTGAAGCCCTTTCCACTAATAATAAGAGGAGTTCTTGCTTCATCAATCAAAATTGAGTCAACCTCATCGATTATGGCAAAGTTATAGCCACGGCACACTCTGTCTTCAGCACGGCGAACCATGTTGTCACGAAGATAATCAAAACCAAGTTCGTTGTTTGTGCAGTATGTGATGTCACAAGCATATGCCTTTTGCTTTTCTTTTGGTTGCATTTGAGAAAGTGACACACCAACGGTGAGTCCCAAAAATGCGTGAACCTTTCCCATCCACTCTGCGTCACGGCTTGCCAAATATTCGTTGACGGTGACAATGTGAACACCTTTTCCAGCAAGAGCATTTAAATATGCAGGCAAAACAGCAACAAAAGTTTTACCTTCACCAGTGTACATTTCCGCAATTCTTCCTTGGTGAAGAACAATTCCACCAATGATTTGCACGTGGAAGTGTTTCATGTTCAAAACTCTGAAACTTGCCTCTCTAACAACAGCAAAAGCATCATATAAAATGTCGTCTAGAGTTTCTCCCTCTCTTAGCCTATCTTTTAACACTTGTGTTTGGTGTTTTAGTTCTTCATTTGTCATCTGCTGATATTTTGGCTCAAGTTCCTCAACCTTTTTTGCCATTTTTTCTAACTTCTTCAAACTTCTTGCGTTATCAGACATAAATAATCCAAACATTTATTTTCTCCTAGTAAAATTTTTATTATTATATAATAAAATCACACAAAAGAAAAGGACTTTTGTGCAATTATTTGTCTTTTTTGCCATTTTATGTGTGTTTTCACATAAATCATGAAGCAAAGTCGCTCACTTTCACAACCTTTTTACTTGGTTTTTTCTGATCGAAATAGCTTGTTGACGCAACCGACAAAACATACACGTGTTTTGCTTTTGCCTTTTTTAGAACTTCAGCACACGCACTTGTTGTTGCTCCTGTTGTGAAAACATCATCAATAACCAAAACATTTTTTCCTGCAACTTCTTTTTTGTTCACAACTTTAAAAGTTCCCAAAATGTTTTTCTGCCTTTCTTCATAGTCTAGGTCTGCTTGGTGTGATGTTTCTGTTTGCTTTTCAATTATTTCGCAGCAAAGTGGCAGATTTACGTTTTTTGCAAAAACTTTTGCAATGAGTTCTGCTTGGTTAAACCCTCTTTGTTTCATTCTCTTTTTGGTGATTGGAACGGGAACAATTAAATCAACATCATATTTTAGTTCTTTAAACTTTTGTGAAATCATATGGCCAAAAGTTAAACTCATATATGGGTGATTGTGATACTTAAATTTTGCAATGAGTGATGCCATGAAGTCATTATATTTGCAAACGCTTCTGGCTTCATCAAACTCTCTTTTGTTGTTTTGGCAATGTGGGCAAATGTTTTTTTGTTTTAGGCTTGTTCCACAAAGCGAGCAACATTTATCTTCCGAAATATACTCTATCTTCTTTTTGCAAACATCGCAAAACTCAATTTCACGCTTTTCAGGCAAATCAACTCCGCACCCAAGACATTTTATGTTTGCTGGAAACATAATTTCATCTGCTCTTTTGAAAATTCTTTTCCAAAAAGATATGAATTTGTTTTCTTTCTTATTCTCCATCTGTTAGCATCTCCACCGTTTTTTGTTGTTCTAAAAGAAGAGGCTTTAAGGCACTATATCTTTTTGCGGTGTAGTTATTCCTTATCATCGCGTGAAGATTTTGCTTTTGCCCCACCAAAACAACCATTTGTTTTGCCCTTGTAACGCCAGTATACAAAAGGTTTCTGGTGAGAATTTGAGGAGCACCACTTATCATTGGAATGATGACAACATCAAACTCACTTCCTTGACTTTTGTGAATAGTTGTGGCGTAACTTAGGGTTAATTGTCCAATTTCATGCCTTGGATATTCACAAACTCTTCCATCTTCAAATGTGACTTCCAAGGTGCTTGTTTGAAGATTTATGCCCGAAATAAACCCAATGTCTCCATTGAAAACTCCCTCTCCGATTTCATATCTGCCGCCGAGGTTTCTTTGCCAAGAAAGTGAATAGTTGTTTGCTGTTTGCATAACTTTGTCTTTTAGCCTAAATGTTGTTTGCCCAACAATAATTTCAGGAAGATTTATGCTTTGTGGGTTTAGTATGCTTTGGATTTGATTGTTCAGGTTATCCACGCCGCAAACGCCCAATCTCATTGGTGCCAAAACTTGAATTTTTGTTGGTTCAATGTTCAAGAATTTTGGAATTCTATAACACATCATATGAACAATGGAACGCATAATTTCCTGTGGTTCATTTTTTGTTTCAAAGAAAAAGTCCTTGCTGGAGTTATCCAAAATTGGCATTTCACCCCTATTTATGGCGTGAGCATTTCGAATTATGAGGCTTGCTTCTTCCTGACGATATATTTGTGTTAGGTTGCAATATGGAATTAAGCCAGATGAAATAATATCTGCCAAAACATTTCCAGC
>JAEETG010000064.1 GCA_016290255.1 Clostridia bacterium | reverse complement strand
TCAAAATGACCCACCAGTGAAACCTGGCGACAAAGTTAAACGCGGAGATGTAATTGGAAAAGTTTCTGCAACTGCAAAAAGTGAAGCAAGCGATGGCCCACATTTGCACCTAGAAACTTGGCTAAATGGCGAAAATGTTGACCCAAATGAATATCTAGACCTAACCGAAAAAGAAAGTGAATAAAAAAATAGAGCACCACTGCTCTATTTTTTGTTCAAACAAGCAAAAACGCATGTTCACCCCATTTTTTCAAATATTTTTTTAAAACTTACTAGACAAAGGCATATTTTTTTGATATAATGTGCTTATCGCATAAAGGAGATACAAAAATGGTATTTGAAAGAATTCAAGAATTACTAGCAGATCAAATGAACATAGACAAAGAGAAAATAACAAGAGAGTCACACATCATCAATGATTTGAAAGCAGACTCACTCGACATTGTTGAAATGCTTATTGCGCTTGAAGACGAATTCAAAATTAGTGTTCCTGACGAAGATGCAAAAAACCTTTTGGTTATTGGAGCACTTGCTGATTATGTTGAAGCAAAAATAGGACAAAAACCTGAAAAGAAATAATTGAAATCGGTGGAAAACCCACCAAACATGGAAGGCTGGCTGAGCGGTCGAAAGCGGCGGTCTTGAAAACCGTTGATGTGAGAGCATCCTGGGGTTCGAATCCCTAGCCTTCCGCCAAACAAGAACCTAAATCGAACTTGATTTAGGTTTTTTATTGCCAAAAAATAACTTTACGCACTTTTTATTTTTTATATGAAACAAAAAACACATTAAGGGTTCTTAATGTGTTTTTTCTTTGTTTTGTAAATATTACATACAACTTCTTCCACCGTCAATTAAAATTGATTGACCAGTTATATATTTAGACTCATCGCTTGCCAGGAATAATGCCAAATATGCCATATCAATTGGGTTACCAATATATCCCATTGGAACTTGATTTGCCAAGAATTCAAGAACATCAGGTTGAAGCCCTTTCAAAATTGCTGTGTTAAAAATTCCAGGGCAAACTGAGTTAATTCTAATGTTGTCTTTAACATACTCTGCTGCTGCGTTGGTTGTCATCATTCTAATTGCACCCTTGGCAGAACAATAAGCAGTTGAACCAACAGTTGCTCTAAATCCACCAATTGAACCAGTGTTAACAATGCTTCCGCCACCAGACTTAAGCATTAGTTTTAGACATTCTTTCATAACAAGAAAAGCACCTCTCACAAGAACATTATAAAGCATGTCCCACTCTTCAACAGGGTATTCATGAACTCTGTATGGTTTTTTGTTGTTAATTCCTGCGTTGTTGCACAAAACATCAAGCCTTCCAAATTTGTCTTTTGCAACTTTAACCATTTTTTTAACTTGGTCTTCTTTTGTTACATCACAAACAACAGGAGTAACATCTAGCCCACTGCCCTTATATTTTGTTAAAATTTCAGGGTTATAATCCGCAGCAATAACATGCGCCCCCTCTTTTGCAAAAAGCCTGGTCATTTCTTCGCCAAAACCAGAGTTTGCACCAGTTATTATGCAAACTTTATTCTCTAATCTCCCCATAAGATCACCTCCATTATTAATGATTTTATTATAACATAATTTTTCTTTTGTGTAAAATAAATTGATTTATTAACTAATATTTTTATAAATATTTTGAAAAAACATTGGGAAAAAATTTTTTGACTTTTATTTTATTATTTGTTATGATAAAACAAAAGAGGTCACAAAATGGAAAAACATATTAAAGATTATATCGACAACAAAAATAAGGAATATATGTTCCACGGGAGTTCAAAAAAACTTTCTGTGTTAACCCCAATGCTGTCAAATGACTCCAACAACACAAAAGAAAACATAGACACAGCAATTTTTTTGACAGACGATTTTTTGGCTGCCATACCTTACGCGTTTAAAGACGAAATCATAAAAAACAGCAAAGGGCTAAACTGGTCTTTCAGCATTCCAACAAGCGAAAGTGAAATCAAAATGAAAATGAAAAATGTGAGAATTGATGAAAACATCACTGGTTTTGTTTACGTTCTAAAGAAAACCGATGATATGGTTAATTCCCCAAAAGGCTCAAAGCAATGGAAAAGCTATAAAGAGATGAAACCTATTGATGTTCTTAAGGTGGAATATAAAGACTATTCAAAATATTTTTTATTAGAAAAATAATGTTTTTGCGGAGGAGATATGAAAACAACTTTTAATAGTGTTCACAAAAACAGAAAAGATTTTGCAAGCGTAAACAAAAACAAAGACCATGTGATTTTAGAAGGAAAAAACAACATTCTTCTCTCTGCCCCACACGGCGTTTCACAACTAAGGCTAGGAAAACTCAAATTCAAAGAAATTGGTTCGCTTGCCACAGCACTATATTTGAAAAATCACTCAAACTGCCACCTTATTGCCAAAACAAAAAATAATGGTGATGATGCCAACTTTGATGAAACATCTTCATATAAAAGCGATTTAGGAAAAATCATTAAAGACAAAAACATAAAGTATGTTTTGGATATTCACGGCCTAGCAGCAAAAAGAGAATGCGACATAAACCTTGGCACTCACCTTGGGCAAAACATAAAAACTGATGAAAAAGCCTTTGATGTTTTGTTAAAAAACTTAACTAAAATCAACTTTAAGGTGTCTGTTGACCAACCATTTATGGGCGGTGGCAACACTATTTCTGGCTTTGCAGCAAATAAATTTGGAGTTTGGTCATTGCAAATTGAAATCAATTGTGAAATCACAAACAAAAAAGAAAACTTTCCAAAATTTCAAAAACTGTTGGAGACCATTTTAGATTGGATTTGCTATGTTGAGCAAAAATAAAAAAAGAGATTGAACTTTTTCAATCTCTTTTTTTATGCCTCACGTTCATGAGAAACTTTTTTATAACTTGTTATTTCTGCTTCAACATCTTTATAGTGTTGCCTTGCAGACAACTGGCGTTCGCAACCTTTCAAAAACAACCTTTCCATGTTGTTGTAGATAACGCTTTCCGCTTCTAGATCTGATTTTTTAATTCTAGGGTTTCTAACATCACAACAACACATATGTTTAACAACTTCAGATAGTTCTTTTGGCTTTACTGTGTCACCATAATCCAAAAGTTTTTGATAACTTTTTTCAAGTGCGTTCATGCTTTCTAAAATCTTTTTGTATGTTAATTTGTCTTCGTTATAAATTGTTTCCAACTCTTTTTTGTCTTTAAACAACTTTTTATCTTGATTTAATAAGTTTCTTTCGTGCTCTTTGTTGTAACCCTCAACATATTTGTTAAATTTTTCTTCAAACTCTTGAATTGATTTGCTTGTTTTTTGAAAATACAAAAACATTTCCTCATATTCATTTACGCCATCTTCAAATTCTTTCAACTCATCAAAAAAGGCTTTGCTTTTTTCTTCGACACCATCGTGTAGTTTTCCAAAAAAACTATCAACTCTGATTGCACTCAAATCAACATCATATGCCAAATTCAATGCGTTTTCAAGAATATTTAATTCCTCTTGAGTCCCTATAACGCCATCATCGAAAAGCCTTTTATATTCAGCCATTCTTGATTTTTTCAAAGCTTTCAAAGTTTTCTCGCTAGGCCCTGCAACAAACATTTCAAATGCGTTTGCAGTGATTTCATCTTTTGACTGATCTTCCTGCCTAAAAATAACTTTTTTCTGTTTTTGAATTTCTTTTGCATTTTTTTCAATGTTTTGCAAAATCCTTTCAAACTCTTCTGCGTTTTCTTTGTTATCAACCAATAAATCAATCATTTCATCATCTGAATAACCTTGACTCTTATCATCTAAGTCGATTTTAACGTCATCAACTTCAATACCATATGCACTTAATCTTTTTTGTATTTCGTGTATTAATTTTTGTTTTGATTCAACACTCATGTTTTCACCTCCATTACAACAAAAGGTCCAAATCTTTTCCTTTCATTCCCTTTTGTTCCAATTCTTTAACAGCTTGTTCAACCATTTTTTTGTAAGCATCTCTTCTTATTGCACTTGCAATTTGCTCAGCCTCATAGTTTTGCCCAGCTTTTGTTATGATTTCCATATCCTCTTTAACATTTTCGCTCATTTTTCCACCTCTATTTTCATTATAACACAGCGTTTATTTGATATCAATAGCTTTTTCAAACTTTATCTATTATCTATAGCAAGAAATCCCAATCCATAGTGCCACTTTTGGATTTTTTTGCTGCCTTTTTTGGGCTTTTCTCTTCTTGTTTTGTTTCTGCTGTTGCTGGTTTTGTTTCCACTTTTGCCGGTTTTTCTTCCGCCTTTTCTTTGGAGTTATCTTTTCTAATGATTAACTCTTTTGCATATGGAAGAGTTTCAATCCATGAACAAAACTCTCTCCACTCATCAAGTTTGTGCGTTTTTCTGTATTCATACATTCCACTCAAAACTTCATAGTTCATGGTAACAGTTCTTGTTTGGTTATAACTTGATGGAAGTGTTTGAATGAGAGAATACCAATAATCTCTTGCTTTTGGGTCTTTCTTTTGAGTTGCTTCAACATATTTTCTTCTTAGGCTGTTGCACACAACAACTGTTGCTTCCAAAGAGTTTTTTGCCTCAGGAAGACATTTGTCATAACTTAGGTCTTCCATTGTGATATCTCTTGATGTGAGTTTGTGCATTGTTGATGTGCTGTTTGCAACTGTTCCAACTTTGTAGGTGTCGAACTCTTTCCACCAATAAAGTGGTGCTGTGATGTCGGCACAAACATAAATTTGCCTAACAAACTTTCCGTGAACTGGACCAGCTTGAGAAAGTGTTGTGGCAAGGCGAATGTCGTTGTCGCCTAAAACATATTGTTCTTCATCATAGAAACTGTCTGTTTTGTTCCAACTGTTTTTTGGGTTTCTCATTCCAATTGTTGCAACAGCCAAACTATCTGGCAAAACAAAGTCTATTTCTTTGCCTGTCACTCTGTTTTTAACTTTTTCTATTTTAATCATGGCTTTAGCTCCTTTTTGTTTCTTTTCCTATTTTATCACAATATGGAAAAAATTGCAATATGTTAGTTTTTAATATTATCTTCATTTTTGGTTGCATAAAATATTTTAATGTTATATAATTTATACATAATATATAAGGAGATTTGGATATGAGAAGAAGTATAACATCACTTATTTGTGGACTTATTGGTAGTTTGTTCAGCCTTTTCTGGGGATTTGTTTGTGGAATCACTGGAAACGCACTAAGCATTATAACAGCTGGAGCAAATGTTTTGAACATTTTGGGATGGGTGGCATTTTTGGGTGCAATTGCCGGAATTGTTGGCGCGTCTTTAAGCGTTAAACAAGCAAGAAAAGGTGCCATTTGCCTAAGTGTTGCAACAGCACTATGTGGAGCACTTCAAATTTATCTTTTCGCACACGCAGTTGGTTCAGAAATGCTGATGACATCAATCATTGTGTTCCTGCTTCCAACAGTACTATTAATTGTTGCCTCAGTTTTTGGATTTTTGGCAAAAGAAAGAGCAGCAGGTGCTCAAACTCAACAAACAAACGCTCAACAAAAATCTTTGGAAGAAGAGCTTAGTGAACTTAAAGGAATGCTAGACAAAGGCCTCATCAACGAAGACGAATTTGCTGAAGCCAAAAAAGCAACTCTTGCTAAACACACAAAATAAAAAAGTTTTGGCTGAAATAGCCAACTTTTTTATTATCAAAATAATAAAGGAAAAATTATGGAAGAAAAAAGAAAGTATTTAACAAAAAAAGGTGACAAAGAGGTTTATCAATATGTTGAAAACACTGCAAGATATGGGCAGGAAAATTGCCACGAAGAATTTTTAAGAATTGCAAGCATTGATGACCCTGAAGAAAGAGAAAAAGAAATTTTTAAATTTATAAAAAGTTTGGAAGATAACGCTGACCAAAATGGATTTTTTAGACATGATGAAAAAATTAGTGCTAACTTTGGCATAGGAGATTATGCATTTAAACTGAACTCACGATCATTATATATCACTTTTTTCGACGAGTATAGAAAGAGAAGAGAAAATAAACCAGATGAACCAGAGATAATAAGTCATCACATTGCAATACTGGACACTTTGACATCCTATTTTGGTGATTTTAGAGGCAACACTGATCTACGCGAACAACTTCTAACACCAAAAAATGCCGATGAAGAAAGGATAAACAACAATATAAAAGATATTCCTTCTATTTCCGTTCTAAAAGGAAAACATTGTGCCATGTGTGCAGAACATGCAAGCATTGCTCATAATCTTTTGATTATGGGTGGATATGAATCATCATATATCACAGCATCACATGTGGATTTTGGCAATGGCCCAGAAGCACATGCATTCTGCATTGAAACACAAGTGCCAGGAAAAACCTATCTTTTGTTTGACCCCGCACAAGAAATCTTTGTATCTCTTAAGTCCAAAGAACATCCAAGAGACATGATTTTGGGAGAAAAACCATTACAGATTGAAAATAAGGGTCAAAAAATTATTTACGCAAACTCAAACAAAGTGAAAGCAAAAAAGGCTGAAGTGAACACAACAGAAGTTGAAAAAGCAATGTGATAAAATAGTGCTTTGAAAGCACTATTTTTTATTTTTGGAGCATTGACACCTTTTTCAACCTGTGATATACTACTTTTAACATAAAGGCGGTGAAAGCATATGAAAGCAATAGAAAAATTAAAAGATATGATTAGTAAAATTGAAGAAGAATATTATTTGCCAAAAGATCTTTATTTTGTTAAACTTCAAATCGGAAAAAATATCACAATTGTTCCCATTGTTTTCAATGAAGAAGGCACTCGTTTTAAAGATCTTATCTATGGCGATGTTTTTAATTCTTGCGATGGAAGTTCTGCAAGACAAAAAATTGGCAGGCAAATTAAAGACGAATATAAATATGGTGATTATGAATCTGGAAAATATGCAATAACCCAACTTGATGTCTATACTATAAGTTTGTTAGAAAACGACATAAGAACCAATAATGATAGATGCATTGAACTTAAAGGAAAATGGGTGGAAGGCTCGCAAGAACACCACGATATGAAAAATAAATTAAAGAGCTTTGACATGAGTTTAGACACACCAAAATCTTGCGATGAAATTGTTAAGTTCTGTGATTTTGCCAGCAAAACACTGACAAAATGTTACAAATTTTGTGACAAAGAAAGCGAAAAAACAATAAATAAGAAACCAAAAGTGATCATCAAAAATGACATTGTGGAAAAATCCAGAAAATTTTAAAAAGATATCTCATAAAAGATATCTTTTTTATATTTATATAAAGTTGACTTTAAATTTGTTTTTTTATATCATTAAAACATAAGAAATATTTTAGGAGGTAAAATGTTTAACTCTTTTAAAGCATTAATTCAAAAAGCAAGTCATAAAAGAAAATCCCAGTTGAAACGAAATGAAAAAGGAGATTTGTTGTTTGAAATGCAACTTTCACACGAACAACTCTATTCACCTTTTTCTGTTCGTGGCAGCAGGTTCCTAAACCCAGAACTTGAGCAGGTTTTTGATAGTGTCATGGAAGAAGCAACACCCAATGACAAAATTGAAATTTTAATTCACACAGAAAACCCAACAGAAGAAAGAAGACAAAAGTTTGAAAACATTTTGGATAGTTTTTATTTGACAAAACTTGAAATCTCAAATCGAAACTTTTGGGTTAGCGTTAAGCAAGGATTATTCTTGCTACTAATTGGCTTTGCAATTTTTGCACTCTACACTTTTTTGGGAACAGTTGCGCAAAGCCAGTGGCTGGAAATGCTAGATATTGCGAGTTGGGTGTTTGTGTGGGAGGCTGTTGATGTGATATTTTTAGGCCTCATAAATCATATACATATTCGCAAAAAATTTAAACAAATGGTTAATGCAAAAATAACATTTACCAACCCTGTTCCTCCAAAACCAACAAATAAACAAGCAAACAAAAATGTTTCAAAAACAAAAGAAATCCCTGCCCCAAAAAAGGCAAGGAAATCATAATTATTTAACTTGATGATTAATTTTCCCAAAGATATCTCTTTGTGTTAGAGATATCTTTTTATTATTGTAAAGAGCATCACAAACAAGCCCTATTTGTTTTTCAGTTAAACCATTTATGTCAACATATTTTGGCAAATCCACATACCCCAAATTGTTCACAAGGTGGCTGTGCAGAAGTTTGAAGTAACATTGGCTCATTTGATAACGGTAAATTTTGTATGGGTTGTTCTTCACATCATAATAAGTGAGCTTTCCATCAAATGTGCAATTTTTGCAACTGCCCCCACTCACTGTTTTGTATGGGCAATGAGCAAAAGTCATAAGGGGCACAAACCCCAAAGAATAAACAAAAAAGTTTTCCACTCCTTTAATGTTTTCTTTTTGTTGCTCTGTTGAAACAATAAATCCACAAACACCACAGGAATTTAAATAAGAAATTGCGTAGTTATTGAAAATGTTCATATTTATTCCCGCAATCACTTTGTGGGATTTTAAAAAAGATAAACCATACAAATTGTTTGCAACAACACATAGGTCTTTGTTTTTCTCCAAAATGGATTTAAGCATTTTTGTATCTTTGTTATTTGCAAGGTTCGGAGTTTCCAAACCAACACAAAGTCCTTTAAAATTTTTCTTGAAATCATCAACAGATTTTTCGCACAAAAGTTTTGGGCTTAAAACATACAAAGTGTTTTTTTCCTTTTCAACAAAATTTTGCGTTTCTTCATTGACAACAACAATGTTTTTGAAAGGAAGATTTGTTTTCACACCTTCACAAAGTTTTTGAAGTTCTTCAATTTTCTTGTTATCCACTTTTGCACAAATATCTTTTTCATTTTGCTCAACAATTTTTTGAGTTAAAAACTCTAAAGCATCTCTTCTAAATTGGTTTAACATGCTTTTTGGCAAGAACACTCCATCAGTTTTAGTTTCAACATTTTTTGCCTCAAAAATTGTTCCACCAACTTTGGAAAACTGCATTGAAATATCTTCTTTTGAAAGGGCTGCATTTTTTGCTTTTTCAGAAATAATGTCAGAAACATATTCAATCTGTTTCCCATCAAAAGTGAAGCAAACCTTTAGTGGGTTATTCGCATTTGCAAAAATTTGTGCTGAAAAATCAACTTTTTTTGTTTTATTCAAGAGTTTTTCTTCCATTTTGCTATCTAGAATCAAGTTCACATCATAGTTTGGTTTCAAATTTCTCTTTGTGTAGATTTGATATTTTCCGTTTGAAATGGCGTCAACATTTCCAACGCCAACGCTTGCAACCTCTTTTCCGTCTTCAAAAAACTTTAAACCGTCGCCTGAAGATATTTGATAGTCACTTTGAATTGTCACGCGGAATAAATCTTTGAAGTTTTCTGTTTTCAAAACTTTTCCAATTCTCACCCCAGTGTGATTTTGAACATCTTTGTTCACAACATCGTCTACAGTCCCATCAAAAAGATAAGCATCTTCCAAAAACTTTCCGCGGCTAAATGCTTTTGTTAAATTTTGCTTTTCTTTTTCTATGTCAAACTTTTTGTCTTGCAAAATGGAATCGATGGCCACTCTATATGAACTAACGCTTTGAGCAACGTAGCCAGCGTGCCTAAGCCTTCCTTCAATCTTAAAACTTGTGACTCCGGCATCAATGAGATTTTTTAAGTTTTTCAATAAGCACAAATCTCTTGCAGACAAAAGATAACTTTCTTCGCCATCTGTGCTTGTTTTGTATTTCATGCGGCAAAACTGTTTGCATCTTCCTCTGTTTCCGCTTTCGCCCAAAACCATTCCGCTAAAATAACAATTTCCAGAAAAAGCAATGCAAAGTGCCCCTTGCACAAAATATTCAATTTCAAGGTTTGTGTTATCTCTTATTTCTTTTATGTCACTAAGTTTTGCTTCCCTTGAAAGAACAATGCGAGAAAAGCCCATTTTTTCTGCCATTTTTGCACCTTCCAGGTTATGAACGCCTAATTGTGTGGATGCGTGCAAACAAATGCCAGGAAAACAAGTTTTCAAAACATTAAAAACACCCAGGTCCTGAACAAGATAAGCGTCCACTTTTGCATCAACGCACGCACGCACTGTTTCAATCATTTTAGGCATTTCTTCATTAGACACCAGCGTGTTAACAGTCACAAAAACCTTAACGCCAAGGCTGTGGCATTTTTTCACCACTTCAGATATGTTCTCTGTGGTGAAATTGTCTGCCGACATTCTGGCATTGAAGTTTTGAAGTCCCAAATAAACAGCATCTGCTCCACTGTTTATTGAGGCAGTTAAGTTCTCCATATTGCCTGCTGGCGCCAAAATTTCTAACTTATTCATTTTTTTCTCCTTAAACTAAAAGACTTAGCCTTTTGCTAAATCTTTTTTATAACATATTTTGCATGCTAAATGAAAACACTTCATCTTTTGCAACAATAATGTGGTCCACAACTTTTATTCCAGCAAAAAACAACGCTTTTGCAATTTGAGATGTGAAATTAATGTCGTTCATTGATGGTTTTGCGCTCCCGTTTGGGTGATTGTGCGCAAAAAACACTTTGCTGGCTTTGTTTTCAACCGCTTTCAAAATTATTTCGTTTGTTTTAACTTTCACACAAGTTTCTTGGCCTTCTCCCAAAACAATTTCTTTCATAACTTTTCCTGTTCCATTTAAAACAAACATCAAAAGCCTTTCTTGCTCCATGTTTTTGAGATAATCACAAGAAATGCTAACACAATCTTTTGTGCAAGAAACAAAAACATCTTGTTGTTTTGCTTTGGACATATCGTAATAATTTATGAGTTTTGGCAAAAGCACAAGTTTTTCTGCCGCGCTTTCTCCAATTCCCTCAACTTGCATAAGTTCTTCTTTTGATGCAGACAAAACTTTGTAATAACTTTTAAAACGCTTTAAAAGCCTTGCGGACAAATCATTTAGGTCACCACGATTGAAACAAAGTTGAAGCGTGAGTTCCAAAATTTCTCTCTCACTTAACTTTGCTATATCTTGGTTAATTGCTCTATCTCTAAGCCTTTTATAGTGGCCTGAGTGCAAGTTTTCATTTTTATCCATACAAAACCTTTTATTTCTTTTCTATTTTTGTTTTTCCGCCCATATATGGTTGCAAAACTTTTGGAATCAAAATTGAACCATCTTCTTGATAGTTGTTCTCCAATACTGCAATAAGCGCTCTTGTTGATGCCAAAACTGTGTTGTTTAGGGTGTGTGGGAAATAGTTTCCATTTTCTCCCTTAATTCGAATTCCAAGCCTTCTTGCTTGAGCATCTCCAAGTGTTGAGCAAGAACCAACCTCAAAATATTTTTTCTGCCTTGGGCTCCAAGCCTCAACATCACAAGATTTAACCTTAAGGTCTGCCAAATCCCCACTGCAGCACTCCAGTTGACGAACTGGAACATTTAGGTTCCTAAATATCTCAACAGTGTATTTCCACATTTTGTTATACCACTCCATTGATTCCTCTGGCTTACAGATAACAATCATTTCTTGCTTTTCAAATTGGTTAACGCGGTATATTCCTCTTTCTTCAATTCCGTGTGCCCCATCTTCTTTT
>JAEETG010000063.1 GCA_016290255.1 Clostridia bacterium | reverse complement strand
ATGTCTCCAACTTGGCTTAGAGTGGTTGAAATAATTGCAATTGTTGGTGGGTGTTCTTGTGAACTGTTACTATCTAAACAATCTAAATGGGCATTCATTGTTTCCTTTGTATTATATGACACCACGCAAACAATTGTTTATTTTGCAAACGGATTCTATGTTTCAGCACTGTTTGAAATCTTGTTCTGGATTCCAATGCTATTTATAAGTTTTGCTTTCTGGGATAAGCAAAGAGACAAAAAGGACCAAAACCTAACAAAAGTTAAACAGTTTAACTACAAAAAAGAACTTTTGATATTCATCATTTGTTTGGCTGTGTCTTTGGGTGTTGGTGCTGCGTTTACTGGAATTGGATTCATTGCGGAAGGATTGTCTGACTGGTGGTATTTGGATGCACTTGCAAACACATTCAGCGTGTGCAACGGATTGTTCCTTTTGTTTAGATACAAAGAACAATGGATTCCATGGATTGGAGTTGCGCTTGTTGAAGCAATCATGTGGATTTTGAGTGGACAATTTATTATGTTAATTCTATCTTTGGGTTATTTGATGAACTCAACATATGGATTTATCAAATGGACAATTTATATCAAAAAACACCAAAAGAAACAAGTTGAAGTTGTGGCTCAGCCTGCAGAACAAGCTGCATAAGAAATAAGCACAAACTAAGTGCTTATTTTTGTTTTGTAAAACTTTTTTTAAGTTCTTGACAACTTTTGCTTTTTATTATAAAATAAAATAAGTTAATTAAGGGAGAATGATTTTATGGAAATTTCAGATGTAAAGAAGGGAATGCACGTTATTATTGATGGAGATCTATACAGAGTTGTGGACTTTTTGCACGTAAAGCCTGGAAAAGGTTCAGCATTTATGCAAACAAAAATTAAAAACATAAGAACAGGAGCCACAATTGAAAGAAACTTTAACACAAACTATAAGTGTGAACAAGCAAACATAACAAGGCAAAACATGCAATATCTATACAACGATGGTTCAATTTATTATTTTATGGACAATCAAACATATGAACAAATGGAAATCCCAGCAGAGAGAATTGGTGACAACAAAAACTATTTGATTGACAACTTAAACGTTGATGTTGAAAGTTTGGACGGAGAACTTTTGGGAATCAAGATGCCAGAAAAGCTTGAAATGAAAGTTGTGTCAATAGATGCAAGTGCAACAAGTGGAAGTTCATCAAACCAAACAAAAGATGCAATTATGGAAACTGGACTTGTTGTTAAAGTTCCAATGTTCATAAACGAAGGCGAAACAATAATTGTGACAACCGCTGATGGAAAATACTATTCAAGAGGTTAATAAAAACAGGGCTTTTTAGGCTCTTTTTTTAAAGGAGAAAAAAATGAGAAAAGTTTGCGTGATAACAGGCGGAAGCCGTGGAATTGGAAGAGTGACAGCTTTGGAGTTTGCAAAAAATGGTTTTGATGTTGTGATAACATACAACCAAAACAAAGATAAAGCTGAAAACACTCAAAAAGAAATTGGGGAAATTGGGGCTAGATGTTTGGCTATTAAATGTGACATTTCAAATGAAGATGATGTGAAAAATTTGTTTGTGACTGTTACAAAGAATTTTAAAACAGTTGATGTTTTGGTTAACAACGCAGCAATTGCAATCGACACACTTTTTTGTGAAAAGACAAAAGAAAACTTTAAAAAGATTTTGGACGTAAATTTGGTTGGAACATTTTTGGTGAGCAAAACTTTTGGTGAGTTTATGATGGAGCAAAAGAGTGGGAAAATCATAAACATCGCAAGCACAAATGGAATTAACACATATTATCCAATGTGCCTAGACTATGACGCCTCAAAAGCAGGGCTCATATCTCTCACTCACAATCTTGCAATGCAGTTTGCGCCTTTTGTTAATGTGAACTGTGTTGCTCCTGGCTTTATTGCAACTGAAAGCGAAACAAAAGACATGAACGAAGAGTTCATCAAAAGTGAGGAAGAAAAGATTTTCAAGAAAAGAGCAGGAACAGAACAAGACGTTGCAAACCTAGTTCTATTTTTGGCAAGCGACAAGGCAGATTTCATCAACAGCGAAGTGATAAGAATTGATGGGGGAATGTATGGAAACTAAAAAATGTGTGTTTTAAATGAGAAAAACACGCTTTTTTTATTTTTTTAACAACAAATTTTTGCAAAACATATTGCAGAAATGTTTTTTTTATATTATAATATGGTCGAAAAGTGAAAACGGAGTGTGTTATTATGGTTTTTGAAAATATAAAAAGTGTTTTAACAAAAAGAAAAGAAAACAAACAGTCAAAACGAAATTTTTATTTGGTTAAAACTTTTAAGAGCAATATTTGCCATGTTGTTGATCAAAAACTTTTGGAAGTTATGTTAATGGAAGGCTCTTCACTTGAAAGTGTTTCATCTTCTGGCTACACAAAATCATTAGGCTGGTTTATTGGTGAAGACGAAAAAGTTTATGAAAAACATGAATTAAATTTTGCTGGAAAAGATTATCATCGCAGATTTTCAGAACAATATCAAAAAAATGGTGAAAGATATATTGCCGCTTTAAATGAAATGAATGATGGAAAAGAAACAAAGCAGTTTTTAAGAGAAAGAAATGATATTAATTTTGGGTTTTCAATAAATCTTATTAAAAGTATCACAAAATTTGAAGGACAAGAAAAGAAGTATTCAGTTGAAAAGAAAGAGGAAGTAAAAACTCTATAAAAAAGAACTCAAGTTTTTTGAGTTCTTTTTTTGTTTCACATTCCTCTTTTCTTTTGTGATTTTTTGTAGATTTTTCCAGCTTGTTTTGCCTGAAAGGTGATTGGCACAAGTTTTCCCAAAAACACCAAAAATTTGTTAAAAAACCCAGGAGTTACAACTCTTTTGCCTTTTTTCAAACCTTTTAATGCAATGCGAGCAACTTTCTCTGTTTTTAGGGTTGAAAGCTTTCCACCAAGTCCCATCGATTTTATGGACTCAACCATTTCTTTGTTTGT
>JAEETG010000062.1 GCA_016290255.1 Clostridia bacterium | reverse complement strand
CGAACCTCCGGATGCTGTTAACATCGCACGCTTTCCAAGCGTGTGCCTTAAACCACTCGACCATCTGTCCATAGTTTAATTAAAAAAATATTTATGTTACAAGGTTATCATAACACAACACAAAAAAATTTGCAAGGTTAAACTTATTTAAAATTAAAAAAACTGCAATAAATGATGATTGCTTTTAAAACAATTTAATGTTGTAATGCAAAAAAATAACACAAAAAAACAAAAAATTCACCAATTTTTATGGTGAATTTTTAATTTTTACTATTTTTCTTTCTTCTTTTTGCGTTTGCTTCTAGACAAAAAGTAATAAATTTTCACTGCCAACTTTCTTCTCTTTGTCCCTTTTGGGAACCACTTGTTAATAAGGTTTAAAATTCTTGTTGCATGAGCATATTGTTGCTGGCTATATTCATCTTGAGCCTGCACTCCCCAATCAACCCAAACATCAATAAGCTTTTTCCTTCCGGCTCCCAAATCATCTTCAAACATAACACAAGAAAAGATTCTTTTATCACGAAGTGTTGGATAGTTCAAATATTTTTCATAAGGGAAAACAATTAAGTCTTTTTGGAAAGAAAGCCATGGCAAATATTCATAAAAGTTTTCATAAAAATCTCTAACAAATTCCAAAGCACTTTCTTGAACAATTTCTGTTGTAAGTTTTGAAATATAATCAACTTTTTCTTTTTCAAAAACATATTTTAATTCTCCATCTTGAGCCTTGAAAGCAATCAGCGATGGGGCAAATTTCATAAAAATATGTTCTCTTATTGTTCCAGTAACTTTTGGGCACCCACCAAAGAAGCAGCTGATGTTAAAACCACTCATTTGCGATCTACTTTCAGCAGTATCTTCATTTGTGTGCATGTATAGTGA
This sequence comes from Clostridia bacterium, assembly GCA_016290255.1. Taxonomy (GTDB): domain Bacteria; phylum Bacillota; class Clostridia; order Christensenellales; family UBA1242; genus UBA7584. The sequence goes on along the minus strand of JAEETG010000062.1, from coordinate 1,694 downwards.
GTTCACAGGATATCCAAATCTTTTAGACAAAATTGACTCAGCCGTTCCAGAATAACCAATGTCAAAAAACTTGCTGTTCGGAGTTACTTTTGCTTTTAACAGTTCAACAATTTCATTCATGCGCTTGTTGTGTTTTTGATAATTTATGCACTTATCATCCAAAAGTGAAACAGCTTCATAAAACTCTTCACAATCTTCACTTTCAAACTTTTTGTTTGGATTAATTTTGTTTTTCTTGCAAACTTCTTGAACATAATCATAATTTACGCAATCATCATCAAAATAAGAAAGCAGGTCATTTAAACTCAGTGTTCTAACATCAATTTTAACAGGAATTGAGTTTAAATCCTTTTGAGAAGAAATGTCAAGTGGAAGAAGTGCTTTTCTTGACATATAGAAATAATTTGATTTTGGAAGATCTTTGTTATACATCTTTAAGATATCAAAGGCAAGTTTCGGCAAATAACCATCTCTTGCAACAAAGTGAATGCAGTCAGTTTTGTATGAGTTGTTTTTAAGCCATTCATTAAGAGCAATAAGTTCCATGCCAACGCCAAAATATCCAAGATTTTTTGCCATTCCGTTAAAAATGGTGTTTTGGTCATAACAAACTGGGTTATCAAAAAACTTATTCTTAACAAGTCCAAACATTGATTTAACCAAAAGCTTTTCCCAAAAACTTTCAGCCCTTAAAAATGTTTGATTTTCAACCAACAATTTTTGATAAATATTGTTAAAAAACATTTCATGAACATTAAATATTCTATAGGCATCCATTCCAACACTTTTTGCCATTTCAAAGTCTGAATGATAATTGTCTCCAATGTGAAACATTTCTTGTGGTTTTAGGTTAAGCGTTTTTAAAACATGAGTGAATAAATGTGAAGTGTGTTTTGTTAAGCCAATATCTGACGACACAAACAATCTATAATCACTATATCCACATTTATCCAAAAGTTTTTTCACAAACTCAGTGCTTAAATAAGAGTCTGAAATAAACACAATTTGTTTGTTTTGCTCTTTTGCAATTTCACAAAGTTTGTGCCCGAACTCACGCCTTCTAATAAACTTTAGTTCAAGTTCAAGTTCTTTTTGTTTCATCTTCTCACAAAGGTCGTGAGATATGCCATAATGTGTTTCAATATATGAATATATGTTATCAAGAGTTACTTCTTCTGATTTAACAACTTGCCTTGATTTTTCTTCAGCAAAAACACGAAGTTCTTCAAATTTTATATAAGAGTTCCCACTAATTTTGTTAAACTCAATGCTCAAAAACTTAAACAAATCTTTTGGCTCAAATAAGTTTCTAAGAAGCAAGGTGTCGAACACATCAAAACTTATCGCTTTATGATTTTTATCACAAATATTTTGAATAATTTTATCTTTCTCATTTTCGTGCCATGTAACATCCAAATAGTCTTCATAATAATACTCTTCAAAATGTTTATTAAGCTCAACAGGTTTTCCATTATTTAATAACTTTGACAGAGTTGATAAAACTTCAATTTTGCTAATTTTATTTGACGTATACTTATTATAACAAACCTTTATATATCTATTTTTAAAAGAAATAAAATTATTTTCATATTGATTAAACAAATTATATTTTGTTAGCTGCCTACGAATTAAATCAAGGATGATTGACACATCTTCAAGATTCTTAAGCCATTTTTGTTTCACATAACTATTTG
>JAEETG010000061.1 GCA_016290255.1 Clostridia bacterium | reverse complement strand
GATTATGCCATTTCTATAAACGCTGAAGACATTTTCCTGAGTGCTGCAAAAGTTCAAACACAACTCTTTGGAAGTGAACTCACTCTCACCTATTTGAGCAAAGTTTTGTATGTTGAATATAAAGGCGTGTGCCTATCTATTACACTCGATGAAATTAAAGACATTTTGAGAAAAGCAAACTTGTTAGACAAAATTGATGAACTAAAAGAGAATATCGAAAGCACTAACCTATTAGACCTCATCAAAACAGACAAAACTTTTGATGACCTAGAAATTTTAAGTGAGTTCCTAAGTGAAAATGATATGAGCCTTGTTAACGCACTCGCTAACCTATTTGTTTCAAACATTAATGATGTGACTCTAACATTTGATGAAACAGGGTTTGTTGCAAAACTAAAACAAGACGGATTGAAAATCGCTTACGCAAACGGAGTTGTTGATTCTATTGAAGCAAGTTACAATAACTATAATGTAACTTTATCTGACATTCAAACAACAGCAAATATAACAGCTCCAACAAATGCTGTGACATATAACAAACTTTATTCAATTTATGAAAATATTATAAGCTTCATTGAAAGCAAACAATTTGCATTTAGTGTTTCTGCTGTTTATGATAATGAAACATATTCAGCAAACATTATGTTAGACCTAAATGATGAACTTAAAGCATTTATCTCAACAAATTATGAGGGAATTGATATTGAACTCACAATTATAAATGAAGACATTTACATTACTGCCACAAAGAACAACAAATCATATGCATTTAAAGCAAGTTTGAGTGACGTTGAAAGCGTTTTGAACATTGTTTCAACCTATGTTGAAATTGATAAAGAAAGCATATTAAACATTATTGATATGATTAAACCATATCTAAACAACCCAACAAGCGAAATTAGTAAACTCATTGGCAACACAAACTTGCCAAGCATTGACGCAAAAGCAATTGACATTTCAAAGATTATTCAAACAATCAACATGAAACTTAACTTTAACATAGCACTCGTTGAACAAAACGGAAAACTTGTTTTGAGTGGCGAATATGATGGCTACAGTGGTGAAATTAAAGTTGGAGAAATGATTGAAAAAATAAGTTTTGTTTCGCAAAGTGCCCTTATAATTAGAGGTCAAGAAATCAACTTGAGTGAACTAAGTGTTGAAATAAAAGACTTTGAAGAGATTCTTGCACCAACAAACTATATTGATGCAAAAGATATAACAAAACTTTATAATGCAATATTAAACACAATTGGTGAAAACAAATTAAGCGAAAACTTTGAAGTTGCAATTTCTGGTGAGGTTGACATAAATGCTGAAAACTTTGCCATTAACTTGCCTATAACTTTGGGAGTTAAAACTAACAACGGAAAAATTTCTGCTTACCTTGAAACAGAATATAAAGGAATTGAACTTCAAGCCGTTCTTGAGAACAACACAATCTTCTTGGATATCTCTGGTTTCAAAATTAAAGCAAACTTTGATGACATTCAAACAGTTATTACATTTGTTCTAGACAAATTAAACAATGATGAGTTAACTCAAAAAGTTGAAGAAATCCAAAACATTGATGTTCAAAGTGAGATTGATGCTCTAACACAAAACATCAGTGTTGATGAAATCATTAACACAATCTTTGGAAAACTCAATGTTGCTATTACGAACACTAACTTATCTGTTTCTTATAAAAATGTTGATGTTCGTCTAAACTTTGACGAGAAACTTGAAAACCTTATTGCTTCATTTGACGCAAACACAATTTGTGTTGACTTCGTTGAATTTGCTATGCCAAATATTTCAAAAACCAGTTATGTTCCTGTTTTGAACTATATTGAACTTTATGAAAACACTGCCGCCATGTTAGACATGAACTATTTTGCTGGAAATGTTGATGTGACATACAAGAACCACTCTTATGCAGTTTCTTATGAATTAAACAAAGAGCAAAAACTTGCTCGTATTCAAACAACAATTCTTGGATATAACTTTGAGGTATGGTTCAGTGAAAACGAAATCTATGTTTCATTTGCTGGACTCAACATTTGTTCTAGCCTAAGTGATGCACAAAATGTGATTGACGCCCTCAGTGCATTTGTTCCAAGTGTTAACCTAAGTGATATTATTGAGCAAACTATTGATGAAATCACAGAAAGCACTAATAGCATTACATTTGACTTTGATTCATTCAACCTAAACGACTATGTTGCATCAATCTTCAATAGTGACACAGAGTTTAAAGTAACACTTAAAGATTTTGGAATAGACATAATTAATGGTGCTAACATTTGCATAAATGTTGAAAACAACATAATTAACTTTATTGAACTTTCAACTCAAGACATTTACGCAAAAGTGAGCGTTGTTTCGGGAGATAATGAAATTTCTGTTCCAACAAACTTC
>JAEETG010000060.1 GCA_016290255.1 Clostridia bacterium | reverse complement strand
GTCCAAGCAAGAATTGGAAGATTTTTATATTTTTTAACAAATCTGTTAGGGAGGTTTTCCCAGTGGTAGGCGATGAAGTCTGGTTTGATTTTTTTGTTTAGGAGCATTCTTTTCAGGATTGCTCGAACAATAGGGGATTTCACATATTGCCTACCTTCAGAATCGTTTTTGTAAAAACTTGAAATGATTCCACGAATAAACTCAGGCTTGTTATTTTTGAACCATTGAACAACATATGGGTTTGAAGATTGCACTGCAAACAAACCTTTATATCCTTCCAAAGCGTCACAAATAAGGCTTTCCATTTTTCCAATCTTTTTTGGGCTTGTGTTTTTAATATCAATAAGAACTGGAACTTCACCATTAATTAATTTGAGTGCTTCCATAAAGGTTGGAATGCCATATTTTGTTTTTCGAATTTTTAAGTCTTTTATATCCTCATATGACATTTTTGAAAGGTAGCAATCTTTGCCTGTAAGTTCTGAAACTGCATTATCATGGAAAACAATAAGTGTTCCATCTTTTAGCATTTGAACATCAAGTTCAATTGCGTAGTTATTTTTGATTGCTTGTTCAAAAGCACCCAGTGTGTTTTCTGGGTGTTCTTTGTCGTGAAGACCTTTGTGTGCAATAAATTGGTTAACAAGCCAACTATCTCTTATATTATCTCTAAAACTCATTATAACCTCAAAATATGTTTATGATATTAATATATCATTATTTACATAAAAAGACTACTAAATTTGACCATTTTTTTAAAAAGGCATAAAATTATTGCTAATTTACAAAACTTTTGATATAATAAGCACAAATTACACTAGGGAGAATTTTATGTCAGACAGACAAAAATATATAAGAAACTTTTGCATTGTGGCTCACATAGATCATGGGAAGAGCACACTTGCAGATAGGCTGATTGAAAAGACTGGAACTCTTCAAAAACGTGATATGAGTGAACAATTGTTGGACAGTATGGACTTGGAAAGAGAGAGGGGAATCACCATAAAACTTGCTCCAACCAGAATGAAATACACAAAAGATGGGCATGAATATATTTTAAATCTTATTGATACACCTGGCCATGTGGATTTCACATATGAGGTTTCGCGTTCGCTTGCAGCTTGTGAAGGGGCAATACTCATTGTTGATGCAAGCCAAGGTGTTGAGGCTCAAACACTAGCAAATGCATATTTGGCCCTTGACAACAAATTGGAAATACTTCCAGTTATAAATAAGATTGACCTTCCAAGTGCCAACCCGCAAGGAGCAAAACAAGAAGTTGAAGACGCGATTGGAATTCCTGCGATGCACGCTCCAGAAATATCAGCAAAAGATGGCATCAACATTGAAAGTGTTTTAAATGGTGTTATTGATGAATTTCCTGCCCCAAAAGGGGATGAAAACGCTCCACTTAAATGTTTAATTTTTGATAGTTATTATGATAACTTTAAAGGTGCTGTTTGCATGGTTAGAGTATTTGATGGCTGTGTTAAACCAGGGGATAAAATTATGTTTATGCACACCCAAAAATCCTTTGATGTGACTGAGGTTGGTTATTTCACACCATATCCAAAGTCAAGTGACTGCTTGATGGCTGGAGAGGTTGGTTACATTTGTGCAAGCATAAAAAGAGTTGCCGACACTCAAGTTGGAGACACAATAACAAGTGCAGAAAACCCAACAGAAAAGCCTCTTGAGGGATATAAAAAAGTTCAGCCAGTTGTTTTTTGTGGAATATTTCCAGCTGATGGCAGCAAGTTTAATGAACTTAAAGATGCTTTGGAAAAATTAAAGCTCAATGACAGTGCTCTTGAGTATACTGCAGAAAATTCAACAGCCCTTGGCTTTGGTTTTCGTTGTGGATTTTTGGGGCTTCTTCACATGGAGGTTATTCAAGAAAGGTTGGAGCGAGAATATAACTTAGACATCATCACAACAGCTCCTGGGGTTAATTATCATGTTTACAAAACTGATGGAACAATGCTTGATATCAGCAACCCATCAAATCTTCCAGATCCATCAAACATTTCTAGAATTGAAGAGCCTTATGTTTTAATGGATATTTTCACTCCACCAGAATATATGGGGTCAATTATGGAACTATGTCAGTTAAGGAGAGGAGAAAGCATAGACGTTCAGTATATAGACAGCAAACGTGTGAAACTTGTGTATTATCTTCCACTAAACGAAATTATTTATGACTTTTTTGATAACTTAAAATCTAGAACAAAGGGTTATGCAAGCCTTGATTATGAAATTAGTGAATATAGGGAAAGCAGCCTTGTTAAACTTGATATTTTGCTCAAGGGTGAGGTTTGCGACGCATTAAGCCTTATTGTTCACCGTGACCATGCTCAAGAGAGAGGTAGGCAAATTGCTGAAAAACTTAAGGAAGCAATTCCAAGGCAACAATTTGAGGTTCCAATTCAGGCGGCCATTGGTGGAAAGATTATCGCAAGAGAAACAGTGAAAGCTGTGAGAAAAGATGTTTTGGCAAAATGTTATGGTGGAGATATCACCAGAAAGAGAAAACTTTTGGAAAAACAAAAAGAAGGAAAGAAGAGAATGAGAACACTTGGCTCGGTTGAGGTTCCTTCTGAAGCATTTATAAATATTTTGAAGATTGATAGTTAAAAGTATGAAAAAAATTGGTTTATATATTCACATACCATACTGTAAACAAAAGTGCATATATTGTGCTTTTTCTTCATTTTGTGGAAAAGATGGCACAATTAAAAAATATTTTGAAAAACTGAAAGAAGAAATGCTTTGCCACAAAACAGAATTGGACGGAAAAACAATTGCCAGCATATTTATTGGGGGCGGAACGCCATCTTTTGTTGATGCAAAACATATTGAAGAAGTTTTACTCTTTGTTAAAAATGAGTTTAATGTTCAAAAAAACGCGGAAATTTCGATTGAATGCAACCCAGACAGTGTTAGTTTGAAAAAAGCAGAAATATGGAAAAAATGCGGAATAAACAGGGTTTCTGTTGGTTTGCAGAGTATTCAAGACGAAACACTAAAACTGTTGAATAGACCCCACAATTTTAGTGACTATAAAAGAGCAATAAATGTTTTAAAACAGGCTGGTTTTTCAAACATTAACACAGACATTTTGATTGGGCTTCCTAATCAAACAGAAGGTGACATCAAAAAAACTGTTAAGGCTTTAAGTGATGAGGGATTAACACATATTTCTGCATATGGTCTTATGGTTGAAGATGGCACACCACTTAAAAAAATGATTGATTCAGGAAAAATTAAAACAATTAGTGAAGAAAAGGCTGTGGCATTATATAACCTTACATATAATGAACTCAAAAAATACGGCTACAATCGCTATGAAATCAGCAATTTTTGCAAGCCAGGATTTGAGTGCAAACACAACCTAAATTATTGGAATAGAGGTGAATTCTTGGGCGTTGGGCTTTCTGCTTACTCATTTTTAAACGGCACTCACTTTGAAAATACCAAGGTTTTAACTGATTATTTAAATTTGCCATATAAAAAGTTAAATGAAGAAAAGGAAACAATCAAAACAGCAAAAGAAGAGTTCATTATGCTTGCACTTCGCTTGGAACAAGGGCTTGATATAGAAAAATTCAACAAAACTTTTGGTGAAAACTTTTTAATTAAATTTGAAAAGCAAATAAAAAAATTAAAGGAAAGTAATTTAATAAGAATTGAGAAAAATCACATAATCATTAACAACTTTGAAGTTTCCAACATGATAATATCTGAGTTTTTTTAATGGAGGGTATATGAAGAATCTTATATTAACATCGAATGGTTTTATAGTGAGAGATAATAAGTGTGCGGACTATATTTCAAAAATATGCAATGGTAAAAAAATTTTGATTATTGATAATGCGACATTAACTGGAAGTAATCAAAAAGGTTTAGAAGCTGTTTTTAACAATTTTAAAGATATAACAAATGATGTTACTGTGTTAACTTTGAAGGAAAGTAACATAAAACAAATATATGATTACGATTATATTTATATTTGTGGGGGAGATTTAATGCCCTTATTAGATTTGGTGCATCAACTTGATTTGTCATCTCATTTTTCTAAATATCTAAGAAATGGTGGCGTGATTGTGGGAGAAAGCGCTGGTGCAATAATTTTTGCATTTGATGTTAGGTATTATTATGATATAAAAAGGGGAACAAAAGATAAATATAATATAATTCTAAAGAACTATAATGGGGTGGGATTTATCGATATTAATATTTTCCCACACTGGGATAAACAAATTGATAAAATCAAACAAAAAGTGCAAAATTATAGTAGGGAACATAATATCAAAATAATGCCAATAGAGGATGGGGAATACATAGAGTATAGTATATAAAAAAGCAGTGAAAATTCACTGCTTTTTGTTATTTTCTTTTGCCTCTTCTAACAACTTTAACTTCATTGCCCTTTAGGTCTTTTTCACGCATTTCTTTTGATTTCTTGTTAAGTTTTTCTTGCTCATCTTCCAAGATTTTTATGTCTGCTTTAATTGATGCAATGTTCTTTTCAAGTTTCTTCACGCGTTCTTCATAGTTTGTGTAGTTCTTGTCTGGGCTTTCAAGTTTAATTGATTTATCTTGTTCTGCAATTTCTTTTGCTGTTTCGTAGGCTTCTTTTTGCTTTGTGTGTTCTTCTTGCTCTTCTTTGAGGTATTGTTCTGCCTGAGCAAGTTCTTCACGAAGAAGTTTTAGTTTGTGGTTAACAGAAGTTCTGTAGTTCTTGTGGTCTAGTTCTTGAAGAAGTGTTGTTTCACGATCATAACTATTCTTAACAGTAACTTTAACAGGGCGGTTGTCTAAATATTTCTTGATTAAGAATCCAATAATTGCAGCAATAATTCCAAGAGCAATTAAAACAGTTGGAATTGCAAGCCATGCAAGAGATTCTTGATATGTTTTGCCTTGACCTGGGTTAACTGGGTCATCATCTGATTGTGTTGTTGTGACAGATAGAACTTGGTCTTTAAAGTTGATGTCTTCTTTGTCTGCGTTTAAGTTAAGGTTGAATTCGTCTTCAGTCATTTCAATAACTTCAACATCATCAAATAGGGCATAACCTGTTGTCCAACCATTTTCGCATCCAAGGCTTAACCATAGTTTTAGTGCAATGTCGCTGTCTGGGTTGATGTAGAATCTATATGTTTCCCAACCATCAATTGCGTTGAATTTTCCGTCTGTGTTAATTCCAACAAATTTTTCGTCAAAACCATCTAGGCTTATGCTTGCACCAAATGGAACAATTTTTCCATCAATAGTTTTTTGATTTTCTGTTTCTTGTGTTACATTGATTGTTTTCACTTTAACAGAAATTCTGTAGAATGAGCCACTTGTTAGGTTGTAACTTAATTTGTTTGAAAAACCATAGAAGTTGTCTGAAGTTGATCTGATAAACAAAACACTGTTTGTTGGGTCTTCCATAACTGTTTGATCCCCAATAACTTTGCTTGAGTTCAATTCATTCAAAACTCCTGCAGTGATGTCTTGATCAGATAATAGAGTTGTTTCTTCAAGTTCATTTGTGACTGTTGCTTTAACTTCTCCATTCCAAAGAAGAGGGGAGTTAAGTTTGTTTGTTTCACTAATTTCATCAACATCATATTCACTGAAGTCTTCTGTTAGAATAACTTTTGATGAGTGTTCAACAGATTTGTTTAGGTCAACAACAATTGTTTGAGCATCTTTTGTTACGCTTTCAAGTTCACCAGAAAAACTGTTCCATTCAAAGTTGTCGAAGTATGCAAATCCTTTTGCTGATTTGTTTTCTCTTCCAAAACCAATTTGTGCTGTTAGTTTTTGTTCATTTCCATAGTTGTTGAAGTAAATCTTATATAATTTCCATTCTTTTTGTGTGTTAATGTCACAGATTTGAGCCAAAACATTTGTTCCATCTGTTAGATATATGTTTGCTCCACCTTCTGAATATGAAATGTCGGTGAACACATTAACATTCATCACATAACATGTGTTTGCACTTGCTGTGAGTGATGAAGAAGATTTTGTTGTTTGGTTTGATTCTGATGGGTTAAACATCAACAGAACATTGTTTGAAACGTTTTGAGATGATGTTTCATTTTCATAAACATATGAATTTGGTTTTGTTGATGGGTTACCAAAATTGATTTTTGTGTTGTTAAAAGTTGTTTCTTCAAGATTCACAATTCCAGAAATGTTTTGTGTGTTTGTGTCAACTCTTTCAAAGTTTTTTGCGTCATAAGGGTAGGTGCCATCAACTTTGAAACCTGAAATATCGTTGAAGTAGCCATTTGCAATGTTTAGGCTTGGGCTTGGGTTGATGTTTAAACTTGCGTATGCACCACTAGAACTTGTTACTTTGCTGTAATCATCAGATGAAATGATTTGAGATGTGATGTCGTCAACAAACAAATATTCATCATTTGAACTGCTGCTGGATTTAAGTCCAACTTTTAAAACAATGTCAACTTCGTTTAGGCTGTTGCTTGTTACGAAGAACACATATTCATTCCAGCCATTTGTTGTCACATCGTTTGCACTTTTCACGTCTGTTATTGTTGCTGGGCTATATGTTGTTCCATTAATTTCTTTTTCACTTGTTTCTGCAGAAAAATCCAATGTGGTTGCGTTTGTTTTTGCCCAAATGCTAAATCTATACAATTTGTTTTGAGATAGGGTGATAGCATCTGTTTTTGCGTATCCATTTGAATCAGTTTGCTTTTGATTGAAGATTGCCAAAACATTATCATCTGTGCCAGTTCTATTATTTGTTTTTGGCATAACATTAAATTCGTTTGAGTTTTTGTCTATAACTTTCACAACTGATGAACCATTTTTCTCAAATGTCCAGTTTGTGCTGCCGGCATTAAAAGAACCATTTTGAACAAAACCATTTCCAGCTGTTATATTTGTGTGTTTTTGTTCTTCAACAACACTAACTCTGTTATATAGTGTTGGTGTTTCTGATATTTTTTGATCATAATATGACTTTGATAGTTTAAAGAGTTTTGCATCATCAAAGAAAACATATCCTTTTCTTATTTCCGCAATATCTCCATTTGTCCATGATGGGTTACCAAGATATAATCCAATTTTGATTTTTGTTTTCTGAACATCGCTTGTTGAAATGAAGATGGTTGCTGTTGCCCAATTGCTGTTGCTGTCCATGCTTTTAATGATTGTGTTATTTGTTGCTGTTAGGTTGTCTGAAATAATACCAAATGAAGCTTGACCAGCCCCTGTGAAATATTTAACAGAAACAGCATAATAACTATTTGCGTCCAACTCAATTTCGTTGCTAGTAAATCCAAATATTGAAGCAGCGTCTAAGCGAATAAACAAAACATTGTTTCCTGTTTCTGTGCCTGTTGTTCCAGCAGGATAATCACTTGTTTCAAGAAGATAGTCTTCACATCTTTGCTTAAAAGTGTTTTCGTCTTTTATTGTGATAACTCCAGCACGAGTGTTTTCGCTGTTAACTTCACCAGTTTTTGTCCAACTTTTCACTGGATAAACATATTCGCTTCCTGTTGTTGTTTTGGACCCTTGGCTTGATGATGGTTCAAAAGTGTTGTTTGAAATGTTTGTGCTAACATCCAAACTGTCACTTTCTTCAACAGCTGAGGCAGCAAATGCCTCATTATATTGATGATATTTTATTCCATTAAATAGTAGGGCGTTTTGAGCCATAAAAAAAGATAAAATAATCAAAACACTTAAAATAATTTTTGTTGCAATACTTTTAAATTTAGTCATTTATGTCACCTTTTAGAAAATATATCACTTATTATAATACATATTGCCCATAAAAGCAAGAAAAATATGCTTATTTTTTTAATTTTAGACAATACTTTTTGTATGAAACATAAAAGAATTTGCGATAAAAAAACGTTTTTTGGGCTCTTGTGTGGGCTTTTGATTGGAGGAATTAACGGCTTTTTTGGCGGAGGCGGGGGCATGATTTGTGTTCCTTTTTTGCTTCTTTTGGGGCTTTCAAACAAAAAGGCACACGCAACAGCAATCCTCATTATGCTACCAATAAGTATAGCCAGCGGGATTGTTTATTATTCTCATGGTTTTATTGATTTTTGGATAACTTTATGGGTTTCGGTTGGCTCAATTGTTGGTTCAATTTTGGGGGCGCTCATTTTAAAAAAAGTTTCAAATAAAGCTCTTTCATATATTTTTCCTTTTGTTATGATTGCTGCTGGAGTTAAGATGTTATTTTAATGAGGTGATTTTATGTGGTATTATTTTATAATTGCTGGGGTTTTGAGCGGAATAATTGGGGGAATGGGAATGGGTGGTGGCACAATTTTAATTCCAATTCTCACCATTTTTTTGGGGATAAGCCAGCATATAAGCCAAGGAGTGAATCTTGCTGTTTTTGTTCCTCTTGCTACTATTGCAATCATAATACACGCCAAAAACAAACTGATTGACTACAAAACATTTTTCTATGTTATTTTGCCAGCAATAAGCTCTTCCATTTTGTTTTCTTTTCTTTCCAACGGAATTAGCACGCATTTACTAAAGTTTATTTTTGCGATATTTTTGATTGTTTTGGGCTCTGTTATGTTTTTTGTGGCTATTTTTGGTAGAGACAAAAAATTAACAAAAAGGCTTGGTGTATAGTGTCATATTTTGTCAACATAGGGGTTTTTGGTGCATAAACTACTTATTATCAGGAGGGATTAATGATAATAGAGAGTTTTATCACCTTTATGAACAAGATTATGCTTTTTTCTTCTTATGTTGACAATGTTTCACATTTTCCAAAGCCATTATCACCTGAAGAGGAAAAAATCCAGATTGAGAAATTTAGAAATGGTGATGAGGAAGCAAAAAGAATTTTGATAAGCCACAACCTAAGGCTTGTTGCTCATATTGTGAAAAAGTATAGCAACTCAACAAAAGATGCTGATGACTTAATTTCTGTTGGTGCCATAGGTCTAATTAAAGCAATAAATTCATATTCTAGCGCAAAGGGAACCCAGCTTTCAACTTATGCTGCCCGCTGCATTGAAAACGAAATTTTAATGCTGTTTAGGGCACAGAAAAAGCACCAAAGCACTGTGTCTTTGGAAGAAACGCTGGGGGCGGACACCGATAGTGGTGAGGTTAGCTTAAGTGATGTTGTTGCAGATGTTGAGCCAGATGTGATGGAGCAGGTTGAGTCTAACATATTAACAGAAAAACTTATTAATATCATAAAAAATAGCCTAACAAGCAGGGAATATAAGATTTTGGTTATGAGATATGGCATTGGAGGCACTGTTGCCTACACGCAAAAGGAAGTGGCAAAAAAACTGGGAATATCTAGGTCATATATTTCAAGACTGGAGAAAAAAGCACTTGAAATCATTAAAACAAAGGTGACAGAACAAAAGCTGTTTGAAAAATATTAAAAAAAGTTAAAAAATTTTTTCAAGTAAAAACGCCAATTTTAGGCGTTTTTTGATTTTATCCAACATCTAGTCACACAAAAATTCAAAAATGGGTATTTACAAATAAAAACTTTTGTGCTATACTATAACCGTAGCTAGTTAGACGGTCAAATTGCTATGCAATTAGGAAAGTCCGAGCACAACAGGGCAGGGTGCGAGATAACGTCTCGTGGAGGCGACTCCAAGGATAGTGCAACAGAAATAAACCACCACTTGTAAATTCTTATTGTGTTTTTAGATTTGGAAAATATCCAGAATCTTACCTCCTATTTTTTCGCAATAAGTTTAGTGGTAAGGGTGGAAAGGTGGTGTAAGAGACCACCGGCACACTAGAGATAGTGTGTGCTCTGTAAACCCCACTTTGTGCAAGATAAGGGAGAACAAATTGGCTTGCCCGGTCAACTCCCGTCATACATCGCTGGAGCGTGTTGGCAACAATTCGCCTAGATAGATGACCGTCCATGACAGAACTCGGCTTACAGACTAGTCTACTTAGAAGTTAAGATTTCCCGCTTAACTTCTATTTTTTTTGTTAAAATACGATAAATAAAGGTACTACTATTCGCAAAAGTGTGTGTTATGCAAATGCATAGCACCTTATTAGTTTGTGGTTATATTCAATAAAAAGCATTAAAAAACACCAACACTAAGGTTGGCGTTTTTTGTTAATTTTCTTTGTCTTCATTCAATATCTGATAACCAATTCTTTTATCTTCCAGTGTGATATTTTCTTTAACTTTGTTAAAAGCTAGAGCAAAGATTGCAACAAAATAGATGAAGTGATAAACAAGCATGCTTCCAAACATGGTTGCAATCAAATATGCTATCATTGCATAAATGTATGGCAACACTTCATAGATTCTTTTTCCAGCTTTTTTGGCAATGTATATGATTCCAACAATAAATAATGAGTAAAGTGATATTGCAAATATGAGTCCAAAGTCAACCCATCCACCAACAAACATATTGTGTGGTCTTAAGGTGTGAAGAGTTCCTCCACCTAAACCAAATAGGTTATTTATGAGCCTTTCACCAAAACTCATTGAACTATTTCCCCAAACAGTTGCAATTGAGTTTGCAAGCAGTTTGTCTCTTTCCCAACCATTGGAACCCGGAACATACTCAATGTTAAACCAACTTTTTGTTAAGTTTGTGCCAAAAATGTTGTCAAACACATCAACAACTTCAATAAAGTAGTTATAGTGACCTGTGCGTAAGTTATATATGTTTGGATACAGTTCAATTAAAAATGCAAAGGAAACATATGACAAAAACACCAAAAAGACTTTTAAAGGAAATTTCTTTGTTCTAATCCAGTCCACAATGATATTTATAACCAAAATCACAAACACGCAAGATATTCCTGCCGAAGAACTGTTTAAGAACATGTGAAGCCCAATAATCACAAAGAACAAAACATACATAAATGATAGAATTGGGTTTTTTTCTTTAATCATCATGTGATAAACAATAACAATCAAAAGGGCGGCAATTGCTTGAGAGTAGTTAGCGTGAACAAAGAATAGTGCTGATGCCACATGATTGCTTGAAAACCCTGGAATAACATATCCATTTGGGTCCATAATTCCAAGCAGGCAAGAAAGGGCAAAGTTTGCAATTAAAACAATTAAAAACACTTTTGATTGCTTTTTATCTAACAGAAGAACTGAGATAAACAAAAAAACATATAATAGAATTTGCAGATTGTTGATTGCAAAATGTTTAACAAAGCCCGAAATTAAAACGCAAACCAAACAAACAAAAGTTAAAATAATCATTGTGATAACAAGTTTTTCTTTAACTTTCATTATTTTTATATTTTTTGCTTTAACAACAAATGAAATGGCATAAACAATTAAGAACACAAAACCCCAAATGTAAAACAATAGTTCAAAATTTGAGTCTGGAGTTATGATTCCAACAAAAAATTGAATAATTGGTCCACAAGCCAAAATTAACAATAAATAATAGTTTATATTAGAAATTATCTTTTTGTTTTTCGATTGTATGTCCATTTCTATCTCCCATATCAACTTTTTATAGTATAACACAAATGAAGCAAAAATCAAACTATTTCATTTATAAATAAAAAAACTATTGCAAAAATGCTGTTTTATTTGATATACTTTGTTCAAGGAGTAAAAAAATATGGATAGTCTTTTTGATATTGAAACCAGCAAAAATGCACCTCTTGCGGAAAGAATGAGAGCAAATAGCCTTGAAGAGTTTGTGGGGCAAAAGCATATCGTCTATAAAGATAGTTTGCTGGAAAGAGCAATAAAAACAAATATGCTTGGTTCTTGCATATTCTATGGTCCACCAGGAACAGGAAAAACAACACTTGCAAACATTATTTCAAAAACAACCAACAGCGACTATGTTAAACTAAACGCAGTTTCCAGTGGGGTTGCTGATGCAAAAAAAGTGATTGATGAAGCAAGAAAAAAGTTTGAACTATATGGCAAAAGAACATATTTGTTGCTTGATGAGTGCCATAGATGGAACAAAGCACAAAGCGACTGTGTTTTGGGGGCAATTGAAGAGGGCTGCATAATATTTATTGGTTCAACAACAGAAAATCCTTTTGTTAACATGACAAGGGCAATTGTTTCTAGGTGTAGAATTTTTGAGTTTAAGCCTCTTAGTGAACAAGACATCATTTTTGCTTTGAAAAGGGCAATAAGTGATGAGAAAAATGGTTATGGGAAACTTAAGTTAAAAGTTAGTGACGAGGCACTAAAACACTATGCTTGGGCATCTGGCGGAGATCTTAGAACAGCATATAACGCGTTAGAACTTGCAGTGAAAACAACCACTCAAAATAAAGATGGAGAAATTGTTATTGACAAAACAGTTGCAGAGCAGTCAATCCAGAAAAAGTCTATGAGCATTGATGAAAACATTTTCTATGACATGTTAAGTGCGTTTTGCAAAAGTTTGCGTGGAAGTGATGCTGAAGCAGGGCTTTATTGGGCGACAAGGCTTTTGGAAGCTGGGTGTGACCCACTTTTAATCACAAGAAGAATGATGGCTCACGCAAGTGAAGACATTGGAATGGCCGACAGCAATGCACTTTTGATGGCGGTCACCGCTCACACAGCGGTTCAAAACCTTGGGCTTCCAGAAGGTAAACTTGCAATATCACACGCAATTATATATTTGTGTGAGGCACCAAAATCCAACAGTGTTTGTGTTGCAATGAACAGAGCATATGAAGATGTTTTGAAGTTTAAAGATGATGCTGTGCCAAATCATTTAAAAAACCACCCAACACTAGACAAACAAAAACCATATAAGTATCCTCACGACTTTGGTGGCTATGTGAAACAGCAATATATGCCTGATTCACTTAAAGACAGAGTTTATTATGAGCCAAGCCAAAATGGAAGAGAAAAGGGAATGCAAAGAAAAAAAGTTAAGTGATTTTGTTTGACTAAAACCATATTATTTGTTAAACTAGCATAAGTTATTAAAAAGGAGAAAATTATTATGATCGCTTTGGAAAAATTGGAACAACTAAAAGGAACAAAAACAGAACAAAACCTCAAAAACGCATTTGCTGGAGAATGCCAAGCAAGAACAAAATATGATTATTTTTCAAGTGTTGCCAAAAAAGAAGGCTATGAGCAAATAAGCAAAATATTTGCTGAAACTGCTCTTAATGAAAAAGAGCACGCAAAAATTTGGTTTAAACTCTTTAATGGAATGGGGGACACTAAACAAAACCTCAAATGGGCAGCTGAGGGCGAAAACTTTGAATGGACTTCAATGTATGAAGATTTTGCGAAAACAGCAGAGGAAGAGGGTTTCAAAGAAATTGCAATTTTGTTTAGAGGAGTTGCAAGAATTGAAAAAGAGCATGAAGAGAGATTTAATGCACTCTTAAAAAACATTGAAAATAATGAAGTGTTTGCAAAAACAGAGGATAACACTTGGATTTGTTTAAACTGTGGATTCAAGATTGTTTCAAAAACTGCACCAAAGATTTGCCCAATTTGCCAACACCCGCAAAGTTATTTTGCACTTTGCAAGAAAGACTATTAATACTAAATCGGCCATTTTGGTCGATTTTTTTATAACTAACCACAAAACTTGAGAGTAATAATTGCTTGTTTGCATACATTACTTATTAAGGAGCTTTGGTTTTATGTGGGAATTTTCTGTTATGGCTGATGTTAAAAATGAAAACGCTGTTTCATACATACAAGACAAAATGAAGAACACTCTTTTAGAGTTTGATGGGGTTTATAGTTATGTGAAAGAAAATGGTTCTTGCAGTTTTTCGTTGGGTGCGGCAAAAGAGAAAAGTGAAGAAATCAAGAAAAAGTTAACAAAAGTTTTGTGTGACGCTATTTGTGAGAAAATGAAATATAACTATCTGAAAGAAAATGTTTGCGTGGACATTTTGGATAACAAAATGTTTGCAACATTTTTGAAAGTTTACACATATTTTGACATAGAACTAGAAAAGGCAATTGCTATAAGGGCTATTTGCTTTCCAAAATGTTTAAATCTCGAGAGTTTTCTAAATTTTCGTCTGCATAAATTAAAGCAAAAATGGCAAGAACTCTGCTTTTTAACAAACACGAACGCAAGTGTTTTTCTAAAAAGTGAAACATTTTTGGATGTTTTAGAATTTTTGATTTCAAATTTAGATTATAAGCACAAAAAAATCGTGATAGATTTTCAAGATGGAACAATTTGTGATGGCATTGAATCTAGCGAGAAATTATTAACAAAGTTTGTGACAGATGACATCTTTGATTTGTTAACCAAACTTGTTGACTTGTTGCCAAGAGAAATTGTTGTTTTGAACTTGTTTGATGAGGAAAAGATTCATTTGTTGCAAAATATATTTCAAAATAGGGTGGAATTCACAAAAAAATAAGAAAAAACACTTGCAAAACATAAAGTTTTGTGCTATTATTACTGCATAACAAAAAAGAAGAAGGCTCACTTCTCACCATTCAGGATTCCTAGATTGGTTAAATTTTTATAATAGGTGCATATGTTTTTACCTATTTTTTGAAGTGAGTAATGAATTTACTCACTTCTTTTTTGTTGAAATTATTTTTTGGGAGGATAACATTATCAAAGAATTAATGATTAATGAGCAAATAACTGCTCAAACCGTTCGTTTGTTGGGCCCTGAGGGTGAACAACTTGGAATTGTTTCAATAAAAGAAGCAAATCAAAAAGCTGATGAGTTTGGTTTGGATCTTGTGAATATTTCACCAAACGCAAATCCACCAGTGTGCAGAATTATGAATTATGGAAAATATAAATTCGAAGCACAGAAAAAAGAGAAAGAGGCAAAGAAAAAGCAAAAAGCCGTTGACATCAAAACAATGGAACTTTCAATGAGAATTGAAGAACACGACATGCTTTTCAAGGCAAAACAAGTTAAAAAGTTTTTGGAAAGTGGAGCAAAAGTGAAAGTTCTCATCAAAGGTGTTAGAGGTCGTCTTGCTGGATTTGCCCACCAAGGAATTGCGAACATGGAGAAATTCTATGAAATGGTGCAAGATGAGGCAATTATTGATCAGAAAGCAACACTTGCTGGAACAATTATAACAATGATGCTTGCCCCAAAAAATGCAAAATAAATAATATAGATAAGGAGAAAAATTATGCCTAAAATGAAATCAAACAGCGCTGTTAAAAAACGTTTTAGAATGAACAAGAACGGCGTTATCAAACGTGGTTGCCAATATGCAGGCCACAAAATGACAAACAAAACAAGTAAAAGGAAAATGCGTCTTCGCCAAGGAGAAACAGTTTCAAAAGCTGATGCTCCAAGAATTAAGAACGCTTTGTAAGGAGGAACCGGATTATGAGAATTAAGAATGGAACACACGCTTTAAAGAAAAGAAATGCAATCTTAAAGAAAGCAAAGGGTTATTTTGGAGCAAAGAGCAAGCAATTCAAGATTGCAAAGCAACAAGTTATGAAATCTGGTAACTACGCATATGTTGGCAGAAAACTTGAAAAGAGAAACATGAGAAGTTTGTGGATTGCAAGAATCAATGCAGCTTGCAGACTTAACGACATTAACTACAGCAACTTTATGCACGGATTGAAAGCAAAGAATATCGACCTAAACAGAAAGGTTTTGGCTGACATTGCAGCAAACGACCCACAAGCATTTGCTGAACTTGTTAAAAATGTTAAAAGTAAATAATTATGAAAGAAATATTAAGTAAAGAAAACCCAGTTATAAAAGAGTTTTCAAAATTAAAACAAAAAAAATACATACAACAAACAAACACTGTTTTGCTTGAGGGAATTAAACTCATCAACGAAGCGGAAAGCAGGGGAATTGCCTTGAAATCGGTTTTCACAAATTTTTACACCGATGAAGATTTTGGCTGCCCATCTTATCTTTTGAGTGAAAATGCTTTCAAATGCCTTAGTTCAACTGTTTCGCCACAAGGTGTTATTGCTGCAGTGGAACTAAAAGAAAATGATTTTTCAATGCCAAAAGGCAATTTTTTGGTGCTTGATGGCGTTCAGGACCCAGGAAATTTGGGTACAATCATTCGAACAGCAGTTGCCGCTGGCTTTTGTGAGATATACGCTAATAATTGTGTTGATTTTAGGAATGAAAAGGTTATTCGTTCAACAATGGGCACAATCTTTGATTGCAAAATTATGTCAGCTGGTATGGAAGAGATAAAGAAGCTTTGCAAGCATAAACTCTATTGTGCAAACATGAAAGGAAGCAGTGTGTTTGATGTTAAAAACGTTCCAAAGCAATTTGGGATTGTTATGGGTAATGAAGCTCATGGAATTAGTGATGAAATCATGTCTTTAGGGCTTGAAGAAGTCAGCATTCCAATGAAGAATAAAGTAGAGTCTTTAAATGTTGCTGTTGCAAGCGGCGTTATGATGTATATTTTGTCTTCCAAACAAAATTAAAAGAGAGGTTATATTTATGTCAGGACATAGTAAATGGGCAACAATCAAAAGAGATAAAGCAAAAACTGATGCTGCCCGCGGAAATGTATTCACAAAAATCGGACGTGAAATTGCGATCGCCGTTAAAAATGGTGGTCCAGACCCTGCAAACAACCCACGCCTTGCAACAGTAATCGCAAAAGCACGTTCAAACAACATGCCAAATGACAACATTCAAAGGTCAATCAAAAAGGCATCTGGAGAACTTGGTCAAGTTAACTATGAAGAACTTGTGTATGAGGGTTACGGCCCTGGCGGTTCTGCTGTTATGTGTGACATTGTAACAGATAACAAAAACAGAACATCAAGTGATATTCGCCACATTTTTGATAAAGCTGGTGGTTCTCTTGCTGGCCCTGGAGCAGTTGCATATTTGTTTACAAGAAAAGCTGTTGTTTGCATTGAAGCAAAAGGCAAAACTGAAGACGACATCACAATGCTTGCTCTTGATGCTGACGCTGATGATGTTGAAGATGACGGAGATGGTTTCTTCACTGTTTATGGTCAAGTTGCAAAACTCCAACAAATTCGTGATACTTTGGAAAAAGCTGGACTAAAAATTGAAAGTGCAGAAATCGAACAAGTTCCAAATGAAACAATTTCTTTGGAAGACTCCAAATATGAGTCATTTGAAAAAATGCTTGATAAACTTGAAGAAAATGATGATGTTCAAAACGTTTATCACAACGTTGAAATGAAATAAAAAAAGAAGCGAAAATCGCTTCTTTTTTCTTTATTTATGTTATTTGCTGTGGAATGTTATTCCAACAAATTTTGGCCCAACAATTGTCATGTTGTTGAGTGATGTTGGGGAGAAACAAATTTCATTTTCGTTCACAAGTTCCATAAATTTGTTTTTGAGCGTTTTTGCTTCTTCTTCAGCATCAGCATAAACAATTGAAAAAGTGTAGTCCGCAATGTTTTCTCCATTTGTTTTTGCAATGGAGAAGAGTTTGTTAACTCCTGCTTTAAATCCTCTTGATTTGTCCAAAAGTTTGAAGTTGCCTTCTTTGTCTATTGAAATGATTGGTTTCATTCCAATCAAACTTCCCATAAGTGATGAACCACTTTTTTGGAGTATTGGGTTGGAAGACAAAAACGAAACATCATCAACAACAAAGGCTGTCACAAACTGGCCAGATAGGTCAGTGGCAAACTTTATGGCACTTTCCAAATTCTTTTTAGAATTGTAGTATGTTTGGCATAGAATTGCAATGTTGCTTGTTCCTCTTGACACAGTTTTTGTGTTAACAAGTTTAACTGTTCTTTGTGGGAAGTCTTCACCAAGTTCTGTGAATGCTGCCATCAAATCCTCACCGCCATCACTAAATAACTTTAGTGAAATGGTGAAGAACACAACATCATCACCATCTTTTAGGTATTTTGCAAAAAAATCATACCATTCTTGTTCTGTTATGTGCACAATTGAGTATTTGTTCTTTCTAACATCTTCAAGAACGCTTTTTGATGGTTTTTTGCTATAGCCATCAAATTCAATAATATTTTTACCACATTGCAGTTTGCTTGGAGCCAAATTTAGGTTGTTTTTTGTTAGTTCGTCACCAAACATATCAGCAAATGCATCTACGAAGAATTTAACCATTTTGCACCTCAAAAATAGCATAACAAAAATGAAATAAAAATGTCAACTAAAAAATTTGGGTTATTTTAAAATTTATAGAGAAATTTGTAGATTTTTTGAGAGGATAAAACCTTTTTAATATAGTTATTTGTCTCTTTGTATGGTGTTTTACGCATAGTTCTTGACGCCGTACTATATCTTTCATCTTCCAGCCAAACTTTTGTTTTGTTTGGACCTGCATTATACGCTGATAAAGTGGTGGGTAAATCCAAGAACTCTGATTGAAGAAACCCAAGATATTTGCATCCAACATAAATGTTTGTTTTAGGCTCAAATAAATTAACTTCTTTTTCCATAATCCATTTGGCTGTTTCTGGCATAACTTGCATAAGCCCAATGGCTCCAGCTTTGGATTTTGCATTTGGATTAAACCCACTTTCTGTTTTGATGATTGCAAACACAAGGCTTGGTGTTAGATGAAATTCTTTTGAACACTCTAAAACCTCTTTTTCAAACTTTTTTGGGTAAAAGACTGGCACTAAAAGAAAAAAGGGAAGAGTGGAGCAAATTGTAATAAAGAAAATAAAAAAGAAAATAATAACCTTTTTCACATTATATTATACGTTTTTGATTTCTTTTTTTGCTCAAAACAAATTATTTTACATAAAATGTGAATTATGTGTTGACAAACTGTTACTTATGATATATAATAATGTCAAGTAATTTTACTTTGCGAGGTTGTTATGAATATTGAAAAAACTTTGAAAGTATCAAGACTTTTGTGTGTTTATAAAAGTTTGCTTACAGAAAAGCAACAAGAAGTTGTTAGAGCATATGTGGACTATAACGGCTCACTTGGTGAAATTGCTGAACAGTTTGGCGTTTCTAGGCAGGGAACATTTGACCTTTTAAAGCGAAGCATCAAAAAATTGGAAGAATATGAGAAAAAACTCAAAATTTGCCAAAAGTTAGACAAAATTTATGACTCAGTGATTAAAACAACCAAAACTAGTTTGACAAAAAATGAGCAAGAAGCTATAATTGAAACAATAAAACAATTGGAGGAATAATATGTCATTATTCAGTGGACTTTCAGAAAGGCTAAATCATATTTTTTCTAAAATGACCAAAAGAGGAAAACTTACTGAACTTGAAATAAAAGAGGCAATGAGAGAAATTAGGGTTGCTCTTTTGGAAGCAGATGTTAACTTTTTGGTTGCAAA
Source organism: Clostridia bacterium (assembly GCA_016290255.1). GTDB lineage: Bacteria > Bacillota > Clostridia > Christensenellales > UBA1242 > UBA7584. The sequence goes on along the minus strand of JAEETG010000060.1, from coordinate 361 downwards.
AGACTTCATTAAAGATGTGTCTGAAAAGGCTGTTGGTGAAGAAATCATCAAAAGCGTGACCCCAGGGCAACAAGTTATCAAAATTGTTAATGATGAACTCATAAAGCTTATGGGAAGCACGCAGTCTAAACTGGACTTAACAGGAACTCCACCAGCAGTTATTATGATGTGTGGACTTCAAGGTGCTGGAAAAACAACAATGTGTGGAAAACTTGGAGCATATTTAAAGAGCCAAGGAAAGAAAAGTTTGTTGATTGCTGGTGATATTTATAGGCCAGCAGCGATTGATCAACTTAAGATTGTTGCAAAGCAAGCTGGTTGTGAGGTGTTTGAAAAAGGCACTCAAAACCCAGTTAAGACG